>JAFLTK010000146.1 GCA_022511505.1 Muribaculaceae bacterium | reverse complement strand
CAGAATGTCAAGCGTTTACGGTCTTTATTATAGGCTCGGGTGTTTTCTTCAATCATGTAGCAGGTTCCGGTCTTGCCGGCGATGGCGACATTCTTGTTGCGCAGGCGGGTGGCGGTTCCGTGGGGCCCAAAGACGACGTTGCGCAACATCTTGCGCAGTTTGGCGGCCGTCACCGCGCTGCAAATCTGCTGTTTGTCGTTCATGTAGGACATCGGGATGATCGAGTCGACGCCGTTCTTGGTGATTTTGGTCACCAGGCGCGGGCGGATGAACTTGCCGCCGGCGGCGATGGCGTTGTAGAGCGCCAGGGTGTAGAGCGGCGGTATCTCGGTGGCATAGCCGTAACACATGCGCGACATGGCAATGCGCCCCCCGCGGTTGTTGGGGATGGAGTCAAAGCGCGGTGTCCATTCGCCGGCAATGTTGGTCTTCATTGAGTCGAGGAAACCGGTGCTCTTAACGCGTGAGTAAAATGCCGACGGGTTGTCGTTATACTTGCGGGCGATGATGCGCGTCATGCCGATGTTTGACGACATCTCGATGACGTCGTTAACCGTCAGTTGCTCAACGGGATGAGCATCCTTGATGGCGGGGCCGCCGGCGTAGGCATATTCGCTGCCGGTCGTGATGACCTCGTTGGGGTCGCTGACAATGCCATCCTCGAGCGCTATCATCATTGACAGCACTTTGACAACCGAGCCGGGCTCAAAGCGCTTGACGGCGCGGTTCATGCCCTCGATATAGCGGGAGCTGTTGGGGTCTTTCTCGAGGTTGGAGATGGCAACGATGTTACCCGTCTCTACCTCCATCATGGCCGCCACGCCCCACTCGGCGTCACAGTATTCGAGCATGTCGTTCAACTCGTTTTCAACGATATCCTGAATGTTGATGTCGATGGTGGTCTGGATGTCGGCCCCGGGAACAGCGGGGATGTCGGTCCAGTTGACAATGTCTTTGGTCAGCGGGACGCGCTTGAAATAGCCAATTTTGCCATAGAGATCCTTGTCGAGCGCCATTTCCAGACCCGAGTAGCCGTGGACGCCCGCACGATTGGCGCTGCGGGTGACGCGGCCTATCGAGCGCGCCGCCATGTTGCCGTAGGGGTTGGCGCGAACGATATAATTCTTGCTGATGAGACCTGTCAGCAATTTGTTATTCATATTAAAGAAGGGCAACGACATGACAAACTGGACATCGGCGTGGCTGACGCCCTTGGCTAACGGGAAGAAACGCGGTCGCTTCTTCGGGTCCATCTTCAGCGGGTCGGTCAAGTAGGATTTCCACTGCTTAGCGTTGCGCGACGGGAAACGACGTGCAAGCGAGTCGGCGATGATATCGGCATATTTGGCAAGCGAGTCGGCCTTGAAACGGCTTGCCCGGTAGTCGATGTGGAGGTTATAGTAGCGCAAGTTGGTTGCCAGGATAGACCCGTCGTTGGCAAGGATGTTGCCGCGCTCGGGGATTATCAAGTCAACCTTCAGCAACTCTTTCATCGCTTTCTCGTTCCACTTGTCGGCATGGATAATGGTGTTGTTAACCAGGCAGTTGACAATTCTGACTGAGAAAAGCAATATCAGTAGTATGATGAAGGCATATCTGAGCATGATGTGCCGCCGATTTTCGTTGAGTCGTTTCATTTGCGGGAAGAGATTTTATAAGGTGGTTTATCTTGTACATTCAGTTCGAGATGGAGTGAGTCGACAAGTTCATTCATGGCCGACTCGCGAGTGCGACTCATATAAAGACTCTTGGCGCGGATGCGCTCGGTCTTGACAATCTCCAGATCGTCCTCAAGACGGCGGATTTCTTCCATTTTTGTCTGGCACTCATATTTTGTCGTGATGCTTAGCAAGGCGAGCGAAATAACCAGCAAGATGACATACCAGTAGCGCGAGAACAACTCGGCCGAGATTATCTGACCGCGAGCGATGCGCCCAAAGAGCGATTGCTGCTTGGGATGGCTGTTGGCCTGATTTGACTGACGTTTACTCATCGTATTGGTTGTTAATTGGTTAAAGTTTGACGGCTACACGCAGTTTGGCGCTGCGTGAGCGCGGGTTGGCTGCCACTTCGGCCTCTGAGGCGACAACGGGACGCGACGTAAGCAGTTTCATCGGCGCGAGCGAGCGTCCAAAGAAATCCTTGTCGACCGTCCCCTCGAGGTTGCCGGTTTTCATGAAATTTTTAACCATGCGGTCCTCGATGGAGTGGTAGGTGATGATGGCCAGACGTCCGCCGGGCTTGAGCGTCTTGAGTGCCTGCTCCAGCAGTTGACGCAGGGCGCCGGTCTCGTCGTTGACCTCAATGCGCAGGGCCTGAAACAGTTGGGCAAGCTCTTTCTTCTCCTGACGCGGGTTGATCAGGGGGCGTGCAATTTCCAGCAAGCGCTCGACAGTTTCGACCGGCGCCGTCGCGCGAGCTCGCACGATAGCATCGGCCAAGCGGCGCGCTTGAGGCAACTCGCCGTAGGTCTTGAAGATTGACGCAAGACGCGCGGCGTCGCTGTTGGCAAGCAGCCACGCGGCCGAGCGCGGAGCGCGGCGGTTCATCCTCATGTCCAGAGCACCCTCCCAGCGGAACGAGAAACCCCGCTCCGGGTCATCAAAGTGGTGGAACGACACCCCGAGGTCGGCCAAAATACCATCAACGCCGTCGACGCGATAGTAGCGCAAAAAGTTGCTCAAGAAACGGAAGTTTCCGTGGACAATCGTGAAGCGCGGGTCGACAACGGCGCGTTCTACCGCCTCCTCGTCCTGGTCAAAACCAAGCAGACGTCCCTCCCCGGCAAGACGGTCGAGGATGGCACGCGAGTGACCGCCACCGCCGTAGGTGGCGTCGACGTATGTACCGTCGGGGCGGATATCAAGCGCCTCGAGGGTCTCGGCAAGGAGAGCGGGAATGTGATAAGTTGCCTGTGTCATGAGCGTGGAGAGCGGGGTGTTTAAATTTGAGCGTAAAGGTACAATATTTTTGCGAAATGTTTACAATATCAAACACTATTTTTTAAATGTAATTAACAAAAAGTTATCAACACTATAACTATCAGCCTGATTATCAGGCAAAATAAATTTTATCCCAATATTTTCATTTGTAAACGTAAACCGTCCCGTCTTCCAGCTTTCCAGTCTTCTTCCCGTCTTTTTCCGCGTCACTCCCGTTTTATAGCGTTTGCCTCGTTAGTAACCATTCAAGCATTTTAAGCCTTTCTGCCTTTCTCTCGCGCCAAATTGGGAAGTAAATTCGCGCCAAATTAGGAAGTAAAATCGCGCCAAATTAGGAAGTAAATTCGCGCCAAATTAGGAAGTAAATTCGCGCCAAATTTGGTAATTTCAAATTTTGATATGTTGTTCCCATAGGGTGTCTAAAAAATTAGGGCGGGGCTTATAAAAACCGGGCCGGGCGGTGGGGTCGATGTGACCCTGACCGCCCGGTCGGCATATTAAGAGTAAAACGAGATGCCTTGTCGGTGGTATTGTTGGTATTGTTGTCGGTGTTGAATCAGTAAAAACAATAAAATCAATAACAACAGTAACAACAATAACAACAACAAAAACAGTAACAACAACCGGATTATCGCGGGGGACGTCCGCCGCCGGGGCCGCGACCTCCACCAAAGGCGCCTTCGCCCATGGTGGCTTGCTGGCCGTTGCCGAGGGTGTTAAATCGGTAGGTAAACGTCACCATAAAGTAGCGTGTCAGCGAGTTGTACTCGGTGTCGTCGATATACTGGGCGGTGACGTTGCGCATGATGTTCTGCTGCTGTTGCAACAGGTCATAGACGCGCAAGGCTATCGTGGCGGCTTTGCCCTTGAGGAACTGGTAACTAACCTGAGCGTTCCACATCCACTGGTTGGTGTTATAGCCGGCCGAGTAACCGGAGGTCGACGCATAACTGAGGTCGGTGCTGACGCTGAGGCCAAACGGCGCGGTGTATGTGCCGTTGAAGCGGCCGCCGTAGGTGTGAACGCTTTGGTCGTTTAACTTGGGCAGCGAGTTGTGGGTAATCTGCAGGTTGTAGTAGGGGCGAAGTTCAAACTCAAAGTATTCGGGGCGCCATGCAATCGAGAAGCTCTCGGCGATGCGGGCGTTGATCGAGGCGTTGCGGTCGCCGTTGTTGAAGCCAACGTTGCGGTTGCCGCTGAACCACAGGTTGTTGTTAAACGTCCAGTGGCGGTTGGTGAACGGCTGGGAGAACATCGCGCCCATGCGTGCGCTCCAGACGCCGTTGACGTTGGTATAGTAGGTTTCTTTGGCCGATGTCAGGGCGTCGGAAACGGTGCGCGACACGATCGAGTTCTGCTCCATGGTGAAGAATCCCATTGCCATAATCGAGCGCTGAGCGTCCTGATTGAAGTCTTGGAAACGGACCTGGAGGTTGTGGGTGAACGACGGTGCCAGGTCGGGATTACCATAGATGATGTTCATCGGGTTAGAGCAGTCAGGGACGGGCTGCAGCTGGGTGATTGAGGGCTGGCTGGCGCGTCCGCGATAGCGCACGTCGAGCGAGCGCTGCTTGCCCATGCGATACTTGTAGTTCAAGAACGGGGCGAAGTTCCAGACCCAGCGCGTGTCGATGTTGCGGTTTGAGTCAATCAGGTCGATGCTCTTTGACATTTGGGGCACGAGCGAGATACCAACGTCGAGCGTGCTCTTCTTAGAAACATGCTTGTAACCAACGCGGAAATCTTGGTTGAAATAGTTGTTGCGGAACTGGTTGGAGAGCGAGTCGTTCAGGATGGGGTCAACGCCGTGGTCGCGCAAAGGCTCTTCGGCTCCCGGAGGCCAAGCAACGGGATAGTCGTAGGTCAACTTGTCGGCATCGTTCCAGCGATAGCGTGCGTTGTAGCTGAATGTCAAGAAGTTGCCTTTGGTAACGTCGCCAAGGGGCTCGGTCCACGAAACGCGACCGCTGACGGTGTTGCTCCACGTGTGGTCGTTGCTAAACTGGTCATAAACGTCAATCGAGTCGTTTAACAGGAAGAAGCGGTTCAGCGAGTAGGCATATTCTTTCTCGCGCTTGTTGGAGTAGTTATAGTTGGCCATGACCGAGAAACTGCGGCCGCGACGCTGCTTGAAACTGTGGTTATAGATGGCACGCAGGCCAAATTCTACCGACGAGCCGCGTGACGAGATGTCGTTGGTCGAGCGGTTGACGAGAGTGCGGCTTGGGTCGCCGGCCCGGGTTATCGTCGAGTCGGCCGAAGTCGAGCGGTTGTAGTTCAACGACACGTTGGGGCGTATCTCAAGGGTGTTAAACGAGTCGGGCTTCCAAATCATGCGGAAGTCGGCGCGCACATTGTGGCCGCGGTCGAGCGAGCGCTTGCCCGATGAAGCAAACGAGGTTGAGTCGGCATACAGATATTGGCGCTCCTGGCGAGTGATGACGCTACGGTCGGTGTTGCTATATAGCAAGTTACCGCCAACGCGGAATATCTCGCCGTTGCCAACGTTGAAGTTCATGCCAAGTGCCCTCGACGTCGTGATACCGTTGTTACCGCCAAATCGACGGAAACGGTTGCCGCCGTCGCCAAAGCCCAATTGGTTTATATTGTTGATGTTGCCTAGGAACGTAAATTGGTTGTCGTTGTGAAAGCGGTTAACCATGAAATTGCCCTTATAGCGGTCGTCGGTGCCATATCCGCCCTCGACCGTGCCAATCCAACCGTTTTTCATGCCCGGTTTGATGGACAGGTTGATGACCGTCTCATCCTCGCCGTCGTCAACGCCGGTCAGACGTGCCAGGTCACTCTTGCGGTCCACAACCTGAATGCGGTCAACGATGTCGACCGGCAGGTTGCGCGACGCCACCGTCGGGTCGTCACTGAAAAACTCCTTGCCGTCGAGCAAAATCTTTGACACATCCTTGCCGTTGACAGTGATTTTGCCGTCGCTGCCAACCTCCACGCCCGGCAGGCGCTTGAGCAGGTCTTCGACTACGGCGTTTGGCGGCGTCTTGTAGGCACCCGAGTTATACTCGATTGTGTCATCCATCACCTTGACCGGCGTTGCGATACCAACGACGCTGACTTCCTTGAGCAGCGTCGAGTTTTCGCTCATCTTAATCGGTTCGAGCCTGACGTTGCTCGAGGCGACGTTGACATCACGATAGGCCGTCACGTAACCGATATAAGTCACCTCGACTATGTATCGGCCGCTCTTAACATTTTGAAAACGGAAACGCCCGGAAGTGTTGGAGGTCGTGCCGGCAACAAACGTCGAGTCGGCCGCACGAAGCAAGCGAGTCGACGCTTCAATCAGCGGCTCGCCATCCGGGTCTACAACTGTGCCGCTGACATTCGCCGCCTTGGCGCCGGCAACAGCAAGCAGGAGAAGGGTGACAGAGAGAAAAACCCTTTTGAGAAAAGATTGCATAAGTGATTGGTTGTATTTAGTGTTGTTGAAGTTGTTATTGTCGTTGATGTTTTTGATGTTGTTGGTGTTTTTGAGGCTGTCTCAACAACAGCAATAACAACAATGAAAACAAGAACAACAATATAGACATTTACAACATGAAAAAAGTTAACACAATCACTTTGACATCCATCCCCCCAAAAGGTTTAATCTCCCCGGTAAAAAAATCATCCCCGACACGAAACCGCCTGCAAGCCGACCGCGGTGTTGCACGATAAAAAACGCGATTTATCTCGATTAATCGCGTTAAAGCCGTGATTAATCAAGACAAATCGCCGAGTGGGGGAGGATAGCTGACTTTAGTAGAGGAGGTAGGAGGTCAGTGGGGCGAGGCGTCCGGTCAGAGTGCCACCCTTGACCTTAAAGGTGGTTGAGTGGACAGCGTCGATATAGGTGCCGTCGGGTAGGGCGGTGGGCATGGATATTTTTTGGTCACGCTGTGAGATGTTGATCAGGGCGGCACCTTTGTTTCCTCGAGCCACCATGACGACCTCGCCGCCGGGGTTGGTCGATATGGTTTCATGCTCGCCGTTCATGGCAACGCGGAAGCGATTGGCGGCGACGACCTCGGGATGGAAGAACTCGTCGTTGCCACGCGGGCCGACGCGATTGTTGCCCCAATAATTTTGGCGGGTGCTGCCGGCAGGACGGCTGAAGAACAGCGGTACACCGGCATCGCGGGCAGCGAGGAGCACCCAACCCATGCGGATTTGGTCGTCGGTCAGGCCGGCGCTCTCGTGCTCGTTGGCATAGGTGTCATGGCTCTCGACCCAGGTTACAAGGCGGTTGCCGGGTGCCGTGTGGTGCCACGAGGTCAGCGTCGCGGCGTCGGCATGCCCCTGTTCAAGGGCGTGGCGCAACTCGTGACCATAGTTGCTGGCCGTAACATCCATATACTCGGCATACTCGCCCTCCTTGACGTTGCGGTCTTGGAGTACTTCTCCATATATATACAGGCTGTCGGGCATCAGCATCGACAGGCCGTTAGCGCTCTCGCGCGCGGCGGCAAAGATTTCCCAGAAGTTGTTGCGCTTGGCCTTAGGGTCGAGGGGGTCGCTGGGGAGGCCAATGTGTTTGGCCGTGTCATAGCGGAAACCGCGTGCGCCGAGGTTGATTAAGTCATTGACATACTGCATGTAATAGTACTGGAAATCGGGATTCTCGGTGTTGACGTCGGGTAGGCCGCCCATTTCGCCGGTTGTGCACTGCAGGCGGTCGTTATAGTCGGTAATGGGGGTGAAACCGTTGGCGTGGAACAGGTTCCGGCGACCGCCGACGGCCGCATCAAGGTCGGGACGAATTGCCGACGTGTCAATAGCCGTATGGTTGGGCAGAACGTCGACGATTACGCGCACGCCATACTTGCGGGCGCTGTCGGCCATGGCTTTAAACGACTCACGCGAGCCGAGCAGGTAATTGCCTATTTTCCAGTCGGTTGGCTGATAATAGTAGTACCACTTGCCGCGAACGCTGTCGCCCTCGGCGCTCATTAAGGCCTTCTCGCCCCCTTCAGCAACGATACACGTGTTGGCCGGCGAGGTCTGCACGTAGGTATAGCCGGCATCGGCAATCTGTTTCATGTTGGCGGCAATAGTGTCAAACGACCACGACCAGGCGTGGAGAATCACGTCGGTATCGGTCGCACCGACATTGTTGCGGGTATGACGCCCGGCGACCGCAGCCCCTGCGGCGAGCAGCGTTGCCGCTGCCACAATCATCAATTTCTTCATCTTTTCTTGTATTCAAATGGTTGATATAATCTCTGCACCAAAGGTAGCAATTCTTTTCCAATTGACAATAATTTTCTCCAAAATGCAATAGGGGAGACTTTATGTCGCGGCGTGTCGCGGCGAGGAGGACCACCACCTCGACCAAACCCCGACGGAGCCATCTTCGTCCATTCTCGCCCTTGATTTTTCACCCCCTTGGCCGGTCAGGACCCGAAAGGCGAAATGCGGTGAGCATGTTTTCCTCGTCACTAGCAAAGGTTGCTCGGTTGGGGGATTTTTGTTATCTTTGCGGAATAACCATGAAAAACGTGAAGATTTATGAGAAATTTTGTTTTATCGATTATGGCGGCGATGATTGCGGCGCTGACCCTCCCGGCGGCCGCCACCACATATAATATAATAGACTATGGCGCACGGGCCGACACGACGGTGCTGTCGACGGCGGCGATTCAGGGTGCCATCGACGCGGCGGCGGCGGCCGGCGGCGGCCGCGTGACGGTGCCGCCCGGCCAATGGGTGACGGGGAGCATTTTCCTCAAAAGCGGCGTGGAGTTGCACCTCGAGCAGGGGGCAACGCTGTTGGGCAGTACCGATATTGCCGACTATACGCCCGTGTCGACCGACTATCTTTCGCTGCGCACCCACGTGCCGACAATTCAACTTATCTATGCCGACAACGTTGATAACGTGGCGATTACGGGCCGCGGCACTATCGACGGCCGCGGTCGCGGATTCCCGAAACTGTCGTGGAACGACGAGGGGATGACCCGCCCCCACTTGTTGCGCTTCATCAACTCGCGAGACATCACTGTCAGCGGCGTCACCCTGCGCAACTCAGGGTGCTGGATGCAACACTACCTGGCGTGTGACCGCCTGAGAATCACCGATTTGACTATCTTTAACCGCAACAACTACAACAACGACGCGCTCGACCTCGACGGGTGTCATGATGTGGTTGTCGCCGGGCTGATTGCCGACAGCGACGACGACGGCATCACGCTCAAAAGCACATCGCCGCGCCTCTGTGAAAACATCGTCATCTCCAACTGTGTTGTCTCGTCCCACTGCAACGCCATCAAACTCGGCACCGAGACCAACGGCGGTTTCCGCAACATCGTTATCCGCGGCATCACCGTCAAGCCGTCGGCCGACCAGTCGTCGCTCTTTTTCGGGCGCCCGATAGGGTCGTCGGCCATCTCGCTGGAAATTGTGGACGGCGGTGTGATGCAAGCCGTTGATATAGCCGACATTACTGTCAGCGGGACCGAGTCGCCCATCTTCATTCGCCTGGGCAATCGCGCACGGCCCTACGCCGAGGGAATACCCGTTGAGGGCGTGGGCACAATCGACGGGGTCACCATCCACGACGTCATCGTCAACAACGCGGGCCCCATCGGCTGCTCAATCACCGGCATCGAGGGACACCCGGTCAGAAACGTCACGCTGCGCAACATTGCCATCCACCACGCCGGGGGCGTTGGCGTCACGCCGGTGCCCGACGACGAGAAAATCGCCGAATATCCCGAGGCGACGATGTGGGGCAACCTGCCGGCACGCGGCTTCTGGCTGAACCACACCGAGAACGTCACCATCGAGGGCTTGACGGTCACGACCGACGCCCCCGATGCCCGCCCGCTAATCGTGGAGTAATTCAATTTTCGCTTGCGAAAGTTGAAGTTTAGAGTTTAAAGTTTAAAGAGAGGAGACAAAACGCGGTTAGCCGGTAGGGACGCGACATGTCGCGTCCGCGCCTATTATGTTGATTTCCAATATATTACGATGTGGACGCGATTTATCGCGTCCCTACGGAGTCACGCGGTTTGCATAATTGAAAATATTTATTTATCTTTGTAAAAAACATTTAACATCGTTACCTTGAAGTTGAAATTGATATACTTGCTGATGGTGCTGCCGGTGGCGGCGACGGGCGCTGAAGCCGGCTTTACGGCCGACGACGTTATGGCGACGGGCGCGCGCGTGGCCGACTGCTTCATGACGCGTTGCCCCGACGTTGGGGCCAACAGTTATGTCGGTGGTAAAGAGCGTAATAGCAAGATATGGACCCGCAGCGTCTTCTATGAGGGGCTGCTCAATATGTATCGCGAGGAGCCGCGCCCCGAGTGGCTCAAATACACGCTCGACTGGGCCGAGTTCCACAACTGGGTCAGTAGCGAGGACAACGAGGCGCGTACCTATAACGCTGACTATCAATGCGTGGGCCAAAGTTACCTCCAACTCTACCAAATGGAGCCGACCGACACGCGCCGCATGGAGCACATCAAGATGAGGATGGACGACATGCTGGCGACCGGACGCACGAACTATTGGACGTGGGTCGACGCCATACAGATGTCGATGCCGGTTCTGGCGTTGCTCGGCGAAATCACGGGCGACGCTGATTATCACGATTATATGTATCGCTCCTATCTCTATACCCGCGATTTTCAGGGCGGGTCGAAGAAAGGTGGCGGCAGTCCGCTTTTCAACGAAGCGACCGGCCTGTGGTATCGTGACTACCAGTTTGACCCTCCCTACCGCGACCTGACCGAGCCCGACAAAGATTGTTATTGGAGCCGCGGCAACGGCTGGGTCTACATGGCGTTGGCGCGCGTGTTGCAGTTCACCGGCGAGGCCGAGAAACATCGCGCGGAGTATATCGCCGACTTTCAGGCCATGAGCGAGGCCCTGAAAGATTGCCAGCGTGCTGACGGCTCGTGGAACGTCTCGCTCGCCGCGCCGTCCAACTTCGGTCAGCCCGGCAGCGAGGGGCCCGAGATGACCGGCACGTCGCTGTTTGTTGGCGGTATGGCCTACGGAGTCAACGCCGGATTGCTCGATGCCAACGTCTATCTGCCCGCGATTGAGCGCGGTTGGGCGGCGATGGCCGACGCCGTTCTGCCCGACGGCTACGTCGGCTATATGCAGGGAACGGGCAGCAAGCCCGAGGATGGCGGTGTCATCACCCGTGACTCCAAGCCCGACTTTGAGGACTTTGGCTTCGGGTGCTGGCTGTGGGGAGCCGCCGAGGTTCACGCCCTCCTTACCTCCATCGAGGAGGCCGAGAGCGGCGTGCAGAATGTCGCCATCGACACCGCGGCCACCGATGCCGGCTACTATGACCTACACGGTCGCCGCGTCACCACTCCGCTTCCGGGTACCATCTACATTCACCGCGGCCGCCTCATTCTCTACCGCTAATACGCTTATTATTAACCTATAAAACTAACACTCATGAATTACTATTTGAAATGCTTGCGCCAGTATGCCGACTTTTCGGGCCGCGCTCGCCGCGCCGAGTACTGGTATTTCACCTTGTTTAATGCAATTTTCGTGATGGCGATTGCTTTTGTTTTCGGCTTCATCGGTGGAATCATCGGCGGCGAGCAATTTGGTACCATCATGGGTAGCGTCTGCTACTATGCATATTGCTTAGCCGTGTTTATCCCCGGTTTGGCCGTCTGCGTTCGCCGTCTCCACGACATCGGTAAGAGTGGCTGGTATTACCTTCTTGTCCTCATACCTTTGGTGGGTGCAATCATCCTGCTCGTCTTCTTCTGCACCGACAGCCAGCCCGGCTCCAACCAGTGGGGTCCCAATCCCAAAGGCATCGGGTAATTTAATATGGCCAAAGGTCGTTCCAGTGGCGGCGCGGCACGAGTAGCAGGAGCTCCTCGTCACTGAATGGCTGCCAGAAATCGTCTGATATATCAACAAAAATGTCCGGTTTTTTGCGTAAAAAGCCGGACATTTTTGCACCATTTCGGTTGACAGCCGTAGCGATATTATTGTTGGATAAAGGTTGTGACAATGCGTTCAAAGGCATCGAAGCCGAGGCAACTTCGCTGACAAAATTATACACCGGGTGTCTCAAAACCCGATACAACCCCAAGAAAATAAATTTTTTAGTGCTGTATCGGTTTTTGAGACAAGTTTTGAGTAACTTTGCGAGAAAATGACCCCAAGATGACAAAAACCGAGAAACATATATGGCTGATTGACACGATATATCGGGCAAAAAAGATTTCGCTGAAAGATATATCGGCCAGATGGCGCGACTATGCCGGGTTGAACAACGACGAGGAACTGGCCCGCGCAACGTTCAATCGCTGGAAAGACGACATCTATCTGCAATTTGGGATAATAATCGCGTGTGAAAGGGCCGGCGGCTATCGGTATTACATAGAGAATCCGGAGGTTATAGAGAACAATACGCTCAACAAGTGGATGCTTGACACTATTGCCACCGGCAACCTGATAAGCGACAACACGGCGCTCAGCGACCGAATTTTGGTTAACAGAATTCCGTCGGGCAACGAGCATCTAAAGAGCATAATCGGCGCCATGAAGACGTGCAGCCGCGTGATGCTGACCTATCGGCGCTTTGACCGCGAGAGTCACCGCTTCCCGATGGACCCCTATTGCTTGAAGTTGTTTGAAAACCGGTGGTATGTTCTGGGGAAAAACAACCGCGGGCAGACCAAAATATATGGCCTCGACCGAATACAGGAGGTCAACGCCTTGGACGAGCGTTTTGAGATGCCCGACGACTTTGACGCCGAGCGGTTTTTTGCGCCGTTCTTTGGCATCGTGACCGGCGAGCGGGCCGAACGAATAGTCCTGCGCGCCTATAATGTCCATCGCCACTATATGGCGAGCCTCCCGCTGCACGACAGTCAGCGGCTAATCGAAGACGCCGGCGAATATGCCGACTTTGAACTTACCGTCGCGCCAACCTACGACCTGGTAATGAAACTCTTATCGTTTGGCACAATGATTGAAGTCCTCGAGCCCGAGCCGCTGAGAAACACGATGCGCGGCTGGATTTCAGAGTTACACGAAATGTATAAATAAAGATGAAAGACTTTGCCGCAATTGATTTTGAGACCGCCAACGGCCGCCGTTCGAGCGTTTGCAGTGTTGGCATTGTGATTGTCAGAGGGGGAAAAATTGTCGACCGGTTTTATAGCCTAATCAGGCCCAGGCCAAACTATTACACCGAGTGGACAACCGAAATCCACGGCCTTACGCGCCGTCAGACCGACGGCCAACCGCGCTTTCCCGAGGTGTGGACCCGGGTCAGCGAACGGATTGCCGGATTGCCGTTGGTGGCCCATAACCGGCCCTTTGACGAGGGGTGTCTGCGTGCCGTCTTTGATGAATATGGCATGGAATATCCCGACTATGAATTTCACTGCACCCTTGCCGCCTCGCGCCGCCTGCTCGACCTGCCAAACCATCAACTGCACACAGTCTCAGCCGCCTGTGGCTATGACCTCACCAACCACCACCACGCCCTTGCCGACGCCGAGGCCTGCGCCGCCATCGCCCTCCATCTCCTCTAAACCAATTTAAACCGTCAAGAAACCCACTCGCTCCCTACCGATTCAAATTCGGCAGGGAGCGAGTGGGTTGTATAATAGAGAACAAAAAGTCATCCCCCGCCAATCGGGGGATTGACGGGGGCGATGTAAGGTATTGCCACGGGGCTATTCCAGACATGCCAGACTATTGCTATGCCGGGCCAGGCTATTGCTCGAGGAATTGGAGTTCCTCGTCACGATGGGCCGGTTAGCCGAGGGCGATGACTTCGATTTCGACGAGGACTTGCTTGGGAAGTTCCTTGACGGCGACGGCCGAGCGCGCGGGATAGGGGGAGTTGAAGGCCTCGGCGTAGACCTCGTTCATGGCGGCAAAGTCGGCCATGTCGGCAAGGAAGACGGTGGTCTTGATGACGTTGTCGAGGGTCATGCCTGCCTCGGCGAGAATTGCCTTGACGTTGGCGAGCGACTGGGCTGTCTGGGCCTTGATGCCGGCGGGGATGGTGCCGTCGGCGGGGTTAAGGGGAATCTGGCCCGAAGCGTAGACCATAGACTTGCCCTCGGGGCTGATTTTGATGGCCTGGCTGTAGGGGCCGATGGCGCCGGGAGCGGCCGTTGTTGCGATGACTTGTTTCATAGCGGGTGGTGGATTAGTTTGCCTCGTTGGGGTCGACGCCGGCGAGTTCGGGGTCAATCATGATACGACCGCAGTATTCACAGACGATAACTTTCTTGTGCATCTTGATTTCCATCTGGCGCTGGGGCGGGATGCGGTTGAAGCAGCCGCCGCAGGCGTTGCGCTGGATGTAGACGATGCCAAGGCCGTTGCGGGCGTTTTTGCGGATGCGCTTGAAAGCGGTCAGCAGGCGCTGGTCGTCGATACCGTTCTCGATTTCGCGGGCTTTCTCGCGCAGGCGTTCTTCGTCTTGCTTGGTCTCGGAGATGATTTCGTCGAGTTCGTCTTTCTTCTCTTTGAGGACGTGCTTGCGGTCGAGGAGGGTCTCCTCGGTGGTCTTGATATCGAGTTTCTTATTGTCGGTCAAGCGGTTATACTCGTTGATGTGCTTCTCGCAGAGTTCAATCTCAAGGCTTTCAAACTCGATTTCCTTGGTCAGGAGGTCAAACTCGCGGTTGTTGCGCACGTTGTCGAGCTGGGTCTTGTATTTGTCGATTTTGGTTTTTGCCTCGTTGATTTTCTGATTTTCGGCGGCAGTTTTGCGGCGAAGTTCTTCAATCTCGGCCTTGTAGTTTTCGATGCGGGTGTGGAGGCCTTCAACTTCGTCTTCGAGGTCGTTAACCTCGAGGGGAAGTTCGCCACGGACGGTTCGGATGCGGTCAATCTGTGACAGGGTTGTCTGGAGACTGTAAAGCGATTTCAGTCGCTGCTCTACCGAGAGAGTCTGTTCGGGTTTATTTTTGCTTGTAGCCATGTTACAGGTAAAGTATTGTATTCTTTTCTAACTTTGAGTACCGGACTGCAAAGTTAGGAAATTTTTCGGTAACTATGTGATAAAAAATCGATTTAGTGCATTGCTCGGTCTCAAAATGGCCTATATCGACCAAAAGGATGTCGCGGTGGCGCTCCTGAAAGTTGTGGTAGGAAAGGTCGCCGGTCAGATATAGGTCGGCGCCGGCGTCGACGGCATTGTCGATAAACGAGTGTCCCGAGCCGCCGCAAAGGGCGATTTTCTCGACGGTCATAGCGGGGTCAAAGGTGCTGCACCGCGCGACGGGGGCGCCGAAGCGTTCCTTGACCATGGCTATGAAATCGAGGGCGGGCATCGGGCCGCCTGGGAGGAGGCCGATGGCTCCGGTGCCGGCGTTCTCGCCGGTAGGGACGAGGGGGGTGACATCCTTGAGGCCCAGGATGCGTGCCATCTCGGCCGAGACTCCCTCGGGAGCGTTGTCGAGCGACGTGTGGGCCGAGTAGAGCGTAACGCCGGCGCGGATGGCCGCCATCACCGCTCGCTCGCTCGACGTGGCGCCAACGAGGCGACGCAACGGGCGGAAGATGATGGGATGATGGGCCACGACGAGGTTACAACCGGCCTCGACGGCCTCGGCGACAACCTCGGCGCTATGGTCAACGGCAACCATCACCCCGGTGCAGGGGACATCGGTCAGGCCGGCCTGCACGCCGCTGTTGTCCCAGGATTCCTGAAGACCGAGCGGGGCGCGCTCCTCGATGGCGGCTATTATCTGAGCAATGGAGGGCATGCGCGGGTTACTCCTTGTCGGGGTTGGCAACAACGGCAATCTGGAGTTCCTCGAGTTGTGAATCGTCGATTGCCGAGGGCGCGTCAATCATCATGTCGCGGCCCGAGTTGTTTTTGGGGAAGGCGATGACGTCGCGGATTGAGTCGAGACCGGCGAGAATCGACACCATGCGGTCGAAACCAAAGGCGAGACCGCCATGGGGAGGCGCGCCAAACTTGAAGGCATCCATCAGGAAGCCAAACTTATAGCGGGCTTCTTCCTCGCTGAGACCGAGGAGGCGGAACATCTTGTCCTGGAGCTCAGAGTCGTGGATGCGGATACTGCCGCCGCCGAGTTCGTTGCCGTTGACAACCATGTCGTAGGCGGTAGCGCGAACGGCACCCGGGTCGGTGTCGAGCAGGTGGAAATCGTCGGGATTGGGCGACGTGAAGGGGTGGTGCATGGCGTAGAAGCGCTGTGTCTCGTCGTCCCATTCAAAGAGCGGGAAGTCGATGACCCAGAGACACGAGAACTCGTCGGGGTTGCGCAGGCCGAGTTGGTTGCCCATCTCGAGACGCAGTTCGCAGAGTTGCTTGCGGGTTTTCATCGTCGGGCCGGCAAGTATCAGGATGAGGTCGCCGGGCTTTGCGCCACAACGCTCAACCCACTTTGCAAGGTCTTCCTCGCTGTAGAATTTTGATACCGAGGATTTTATCGTGCCGTCGGCCTCGACCTTGACCCACATCATGCCCTTGGCGCCAATCTGGGGACGCTTGACAAAATCGGTCAATTTGTCGAGTTGCTTGCGGGTATAGTCGGCACAGCCGGGGGCAACGATGGCGCCGACATACTCGGCATCGTCCATCACGGCAAAGCCGCGGCCCTCGGTAAGGTCTTTTAGTTCAACAAATTGCATGCCAAAACGGGTGTCGGGCTTGTCAGAGCCATAGAGACGCATCGCGTCGGCCCACGTCATGCGCGGGAACGGCTCGGTGAACTCTATCCCCTTGGTATACTTGAAGATATGCTTAATCAGGCCCTCAAACATGTTCAAAACGTCTTCCTGCTCGACAAACGACATCTCGCAGTCAATCTGAGTAAACTCGGGCTGACGGTCGGCGCGCAGGTCCTCGTCGCGGAAACACTTGACAATCTGGAAATAACGGTCAAAACCGCTGACCATCAGCAGCTGCTTGAACGTCTGAGGCGACTGAGGCAAGGCATAGAACTGACCGGGGTTCATGCGCGAGGGAACGACAAAGTCACGGGCACCCTCGGGGGTAGACTTAATCAGCACCGGGGTCTCGACCTCGATAAAGCCCTTGTCGTCAAGATAGCGGCGGATTTCAAACGCCATCTTGTGGCGCAACTCGAGGTTGCGGCGCACACACTCGCGGCGCAAATCCAGATAGCGATAGCGCATCCTCAGGTCGTCGCCGCCATCGGTGTCATTCTCGATTGTGAACGGGGGCACGTCGCTGCGGTTGAGCACCTTAAGTCCCGTGGCGATAATCTCGATGTCGCCCGTCGGCAGGTTGGCGTTCTTGCTCGAGCGCTCGGCAACCTTGCCGGTTACTTGCACGACAAACTCGCGACCAAGGTGATTGGCCTCCTCGTGGAGAGCCGGATTGGTTTCCTGGTCAAACACTACCTGAGTAATTCCATAACGGTCACGCAGGTCCAAAAAGGTCATACCGCCCATTTTGCGCACGCGCTGCACCCAGCCGGCAAGCGTAACCTCGGCCCCGGCATCAGAGAGTCGAAGCTCGCCGCATGTCTTTGTTCTGAACATATCTATTTTAAATTTTTGTATTTGGGGACAAAGTTAACTAAAAAACTTCTCACCACAAAAAAGAAATCGCGCGAGTCGGTTTTGTAGAGTCAATTTTGACGGCTCGTTTCGCCCTTTGGGCTCATACCGGGGACAAAAATCAATAGCGTGGGAAAACGGTGTTACCACGAGGAGCGGGAGCTCCTCGTCTCGGTCAAGAGGCGTTGATTTTTGTCCGCGAAGCGGGTATGAGCCCGAAGGGCGAAATGGTTCAATATGCCGCAGCTATCGAAGCGGCGAGCGCGTTCATCTCCATGCAGATAGCGCGAGATAGAGGCGTCCCGGGGCGATAGCGAAGGGAGATGATGAGCAACCGACCGCATGCACATAAATCGAAATCAGAAGCGCGGGGTTTGAATCGCTCGGGGAAAGCCTCGTGGGTAATGAAGATAAAATGACCACCCAATGCAATAGCCTCATCGCGGATGGCTCTTTCGGTAGGTGAAATAAAAGGCGAGACAAGAATAGTGCCGGTCGCCGCGCCATATAGCCAGCGCTTGGTATGGGTAGCGAGGGTCTCAGAATTGTAGTGGCGACTAATTTTGACAGCGTCCTTGTCGGGATTGCGCAATAGAAAGAAGTTCCCATAAGCCTCACATTCTCGACCGGCTATATTGATGCTCCTAACACGCTGAAAAAACTGAGGATATCGAATACGCATGGCGAGCCGCCGGGGATTATCGCGAATATAGACATAGAGACCGTTAAGCGAGTGATTGTGATACAGCGGTTTATCAGTAAACTCGGGCTTGAAAACAGTTTGAGAGTACTGTCGTGTTATTGCCCCCTTCAATCGGTTGATGTAGTCACCAAGGTGATAATCAGAGCGTTCCAATATCCTGAGCAATATATGGACATGGTCGGGCATAATGCAATATTGGTAGATTTTGACGGCGGGAAAAGCCTCCTGAAGATTGCTAAGTTCGCGGGCTATCGTTTTGCCAATAGGGCTACGTGCAACGTAGGCACACCCCTTTGTCCCCCAGCCAATTCGGGGGTCGCCTTTAACCATCCCGAAAGGCCCACAATCCCTATCTTTTTTCAGAATCACATGATAGATGAAAGGCGCATAATAGTCGTGGTTCTTATCGCGCCGAGTGTAGCGATGGTTAAACTCCTCTTTATAGAACTTATAGTCGCTATTTGGAATCATAAAAGGACGATTTTTACCAAAGATAGGAAAGTTTTTTCAAGGAATTGTAATTTTTGGTGAATTATTTCGCCCTTCGGGCTCATACCGGGGACAAAAATCAATGGCGGGAAAGGAGCGGGAAGGCGTTCTCTCGATGAAGCCAATTGGCGGGAAGGCGTTGATTTTTGTCCGCGAAGCGGGTATGAGCCCGAAGGGCGAAAAAAGAGGATGTTATCAATCGTTGAGGTCGAGGGGGAGGGCGACGATTTTGAAGTTGACGCTGCGGATGAAGTTGACGACGGCGTCGCGGATTTCGGGGTCTTCAACGTCGGCCTCGATGCGGCGAATGGCGTTGAACACCGAGGTGCCGCTCTGGTAGACATGGCGGTAGCACTTGGCGGCCTCGTCGATTTGCTCGTCGGTGAAGCCTTTGCGGCGCATGATGACGGCGTTGACGCCATAGTAGGCCGTCGGGTTATGGGCCATGATGGTGTAGGGCGGCACGTTGGAGCCGATGCGGCAGCCGCCTTTTACCAACACCCATTTGCCAACCTTGCATCCTTCATGGACAATGACGGCCGACGACAGGATGGTGCACTCGCCAATGACGGTGTCGCCGGCAACAGCGACGGCGTTGCCAAGGACGCTGCGGCCCTCGATGACCGAGTCGTGGCCTATGTGGCTCTCGGCCATGACAAAGACGTCGTTGCCGATGCGCGTTCCGCCCTCGGCATAGATGCCGCGGTTGACAATGACGTGCTCGCGGAAAGTATTGTTGTCGCCAATGTAGCAGTAGGTCTGCTGTCCTTTCCAGCGGAAATCCTGGGGGTCGGCACCGATAATTGCTCCCTGATAGACCTTATTGTTGGCGCCCATGCGGGTGCCGTTGACAATCGAGGCGTAGGGGAGAATTTCACATCCGTCGCCAATCTCTACGTTGCCGTCGATAAATGCGAACGGGTGGATTTTGACATCCTTGCCCAGCCGGGCAGTGGGGTCAACGTATGCTAAAGGGCTAATCATGGTAGATAGTGTTTAGGTTGTAATAGTTTGTGTACAAGTGTTTAACGGCCACCGCCAAGCGACTGATAGAGGTTGATGACGGCCTGGGTGCCGGCGAGGTCGTTGGCCAGCGACGACATTTGGGCGCCGAGCAAGCCTTGCTGGGCTGTCAGCACCTCGAGGTAGGTTGTCGACGGGTTGCCGAGCGCGAGAAGTTCCTGGGTGTACTCAACCGATTTCTCGAGGTTGACAACCTGGAGGGCGAGAAGGTTGATTTTTTCGTGGGACTTTTCATAGACGGTCATGGCTGTGCTGACCTCGGCGGCGGCGCTCATCAGAGTGTACTCAAAGGTGTTGAGCGCGGCCTGCTGTGATGCCTTGGCGGCCTCGAGACGGGCGATGTTGGCGCCGCGAGAGAATAGCGGGGCGGTCAGCGAGCCGGCCAGTTGGATAAACCAGTCGCCGGGGTTGACAATCATAGAGCCGAGCAGGTTGGTGAAGCCGCCGTTGGCTGTGATGCCCAGAGAGGGGTAGAACGCGGCGCGGGCCGAGGCGGTTGCATAGTAGGCCGAGGCGAGCGACCACTCGGCGGCGCGAACGTCGGGACGGGCGGCGAGTTCGACCATCGGAATCTCGCTGCGCAACATCTCGGGAGCCTCGAGGCTCTTGCCGGCGGGGATAGCCCATTTTTGGGGCATGACGTTCATCAACAGCGACATGGTGTTGTTGGCCTGTTCGAGCGATACCTCGAGGTCGGTAATCGACGCCAAGATGCTATAATACTGGGCGGTAGCCTGAACAACGGCAGCCTCGTTGACGCGACCGGCGAGTTTGAGGTTCTTCATGACTTCAACGCTCTCTTTCCACAACTCGGCGGTTGAGCGCGACAGTTTCAGCTGACTCTCAATCGACGAGATGGCATAGAAACTCTGGGCCACGCCGGCGATGATGCCCGAGCGCACGGCCTGGGCGTAGGCTTCGCTCTGATATAGGGCCGCCTGAGCGCCGCGCTTGCTGTTGAGCAGTTTGCCGAAGATGTCGACCTCCCAACTGACGCTTAACGGCAACTGGTAACTCCAGTTGAACGCGTTGCCGCTGTAAGATGAGCCGGCGCCGTTGGGGGCAAGGGCCACCGAGGGAAAGTAGGCCAGACGCGCGCCCTTTAACTGGGCCTGAGCCATGGCGACGTTCAACTGGGCGTTGCGCAAGTTGGTGTTGTTTTCAAGCGCCTGAGAGATGAGGTCGGCAAGCATGGGGTCGGTGAATACCTGCTGCCAGGCGAGGTTGCCAAAGGCGGCCGTGTCCTGCTCCATGTCGCGCGCCTTGGTGTAGTCAACGGCCAGAGCGCTCGACGAGGGCATCTCAAATTTCTGATATATTCCACAGCCGGCGAGCGACGTGATGGTCAGCGCGGCCGCGAGTGCTATTGCTATTTTATTGAATTTCATTGTCGTGGAAAAGAATAGATTAGCGTGAATACTGGTTGAGCTCGCTGGTGATACCCTCGTTGTTGGTGTCGCTCCACTTGAGCGGCGTGATTTTCTCTTGGATAATCTGGAAAATCACAAAGAGGGCGGGCACGATGAAAATCTGGAATACCATACCGATTAACATACCGCCGATAGAGCCGACGCCGAGCGCGCGGTTACCGTTGGCGCCAACGCCGTGGGCAAACATCAGAGGCAACAGACCGATAATCAGCGCGAGCGAGGTCATCAGAATGGGACGCAGACGGGCCGCGGCACCGCTGATGGCGGCGTTGACAATCGACATGCCGGTGCGGCGGCGGTCAAGCGCAAATTCCACGATAAGGATGGCGTTCTTGGCGAGCAGACCGATAAGCATGATGAGCGCAATCTGGAGATAAATATTGTTGTCCACGCCAAAGATTTGGGCGAAGATGAACGAGCCCATGAGGCCGAACGGAACCGAAAGGATAACGGCCATCGGCAGAATGTAACTTTCATACTGGGCCGACAGCAACAGGTAGACAAACAGCAGGCAGAGGCCGAAGATAATCGCCGTAGCGTTGCCCGACTGGTTGCCCTCCTCGCGGGTCATACCGGCATATTCGAAACCATAGCCGGCGGGGAGCGTCTTGGCGGCAACGCGCTCGATAGCCTCAAGTGCCTGACCCGACGAGTAGCCCGGAGCGGGCTGGCCTGTTACCGAGATTGAGGTGAACATGTTGAAGCGGTTCAGCAAGTCGGGGCCATAGACGCGAGTCAGTTTGACAAAGTTGCTGAGCGAGGCCATCTCGTTGCCGTTGCGAATCTTGATGGAGTTCAGCGTCTCGGGCGACACGCGCGCCTCGGGGTTGGCCTGCATCATGACGCGATACAACTTGCCAAAGCGGTTGAAGTTGGACACGTACATACCGCCATAGTAACCCTGAAGGGTCGAAAGGATGGTCTGGGGCGACAGGCCGGCCTGTTTGGCCTTGGCGGCGTCGATGTCGACCATGTATTGCGGGAAGGTGGGGTTGAACGTGGTGTAGGCAACCTGTACCTCGGGCTGGGCGTTGAGGTCGGCGAGGAACTGCTGGACGATGCCAAAGAATTTGTTGATGTCGCCGCCGGTTTTGTCCTGCATCTTGATTTCAAAACCGTTGGTTGCCGAGTAACCGGTAATCATAGGGGGCGCAAACATGACCACGCGGCCATCCTTGACCTGACCCATCATCTGATAGAGGCGCGCAAGAATGGCGTCGCTGCTCTCGCTGGCCGAGCGTTCGCTCCACGGTTTCAGTTTCAAGATGAATGTACCATAGGTAGCACCCTGACCGGCGATGAAACTATAACCCTGAATCATTGTGCGTGACTGGACGGCCGGCACCTCCGAGATGATTTTGTCGACAAGTTTGAGGGTTTCAAACGTGCGCTCCTGAGATGTTCCCGGGGGCATGTCGACCATACAGAACAGAGTGCCGGTATCCTCATTGGGCACAAGACCGGTCGGGGTGCGGTTCATCAAAATGACAAGCGTCGCGATGGTGGCCACAACGATACCTATCGAGAGATAACGCGCTTTGATAAAGAATTTTGTCGAACCGTTATATCCCTTCAACAGGCGGTTGTAGATGTTTTCAAAAGCCTGGTGGAAACGCTTGCTGAACAGACCGAGCACTGTCAGGATGGCGACGACGACGGCGATGCTGCTGAGCAGAACGTTCTCAAAGTCAAAGTAGCCCATGACCATGAACACAATCGTTGCAACAAGCAACACAAAGGTCACGATAGGCGGGAAATCGATTTTCAGGCGACGGCCGTAGGTTCTCTTGACAGCCTCGCCGGCAGCCTTATATGCCTCGCCCATGCGCTCCTTGAGAGTTGACTCCTGCTCCTCCCCCTCAGCATTGTGGGGCTTGAGGAACACGGCACAAAGCGCCGGCGACAGCGTCAACGCGTTGAGCGCCGACAGACCGATTGCAATCGCCATTGTCAAACCAAACTGGCGGTAGAACACACCGCTCGTGCCGGGCATGAACGACACCGGGATAAACACGAGCATCATGACGAGCGTAATCGAGACGATGGCGCCGCCAATCTCGCCCATGGCGTCGATTGACGCGCGGCGGGCGTTCTTGTAGCCGACGTCGAGTTTGGCGTGAACGGCCTCAACAACCACAATGGCGTCGTCGACCACAATCGCAATAGCAAGCACCAGCGCCGACAGCGTAATCAAGTTGACCGAGAAGCCTATCAGATACATGAAGAAGAACGTACCAATCAAGGCCACCGGGATGGCAATGGCGGGGATGAGGGTCGAGCGGAAGTCCTGAAGGAACACGTAGGTCACGAAGAACACGAGGATGAACGCCTCGAGAAGCGTCTGCAACACGTGCATAATCGACGCATAGAGGAAGTCGTTGTTGTTCATCGGGATGTCGAGTTTGACACCCGGCGGCAGGTCTTTCTTTAATTGCTCGACAAACTTAAGACAGTTTTCGATGATGGCCGTAGCGTTTGAGCCCGGGGTCTGGAAGATGATGGCGGTCACACCCGG
>JAFLTK010000168.1 GCA_022511505.1 Muribaculaceae bacterium | reverse complement strand
CATATCATTACCGTGTCAAACCTGACCCGTCGCACCGTCATCGAGAAATATGGCATCGACCCGGCTAAGGTGACCACGGTTCACAACGCCGTGACTCCGCTTAGCCCAGAGTTGCTCAACGTCCAGGTGCAGAAACCAAAGGAAAAGATTGTTACTTTCCTTGGTCGCATCACCATGCAGAAAGGCCCCGAATATTTTGTCGAGGCGGCTGCAAAGGTGCTCAAAAACCAGCACAACGTTCGCTTTGTCATGGCCGGTAGCGGTGACATGATGAACAAAATGATTCAACTTGCTGCCGAGCGCGGCATCAGCGACCGCTTCCACTTCCCCGGTTTCCAGAAAGGCAAGCAGGTTTATGAGATGCTCAAAGCCAGCGATGTCTATGTGATGCCCTCGGTTTCAGAGCCGTTTGGCATCTCGCCGCTTGAGGCAATGCAGATGGGTGTTCCCTCTATCATCTCCAAGCAGAGCGGTTGCGCCGAGATTCTCGACAATGTCATCAAGACCGACTACTGGGACATCGACGCTATGGCCGATGCTATCCACTCGATTGTGTCCTATCCCGCTATGTATCAACAGTTGCGCGAGGACGGTCTCAACGAGGTAAACCAGATTACATGGGACAAAGCCGGCCAGAAAGTCATCGACATCTACAACAAGGTTATCAACCGCTAATCAATCATTAAAAAACATTTCACCCCCAATATAACAGATATAAAATTATGAAAGCAATCTGTTTCTATTTTCAAATTCATCAGCCTTTCCGCCTCAAGCGCTATCGCTTCTTTGATATCGGCAATGACCATTACTACTATGATGACTTTGCCAACGACGACATCATCACCCGCATCGCCCACCGCAGTTACATCCCCGCAGCCGAGACTCTGCTAAAAATGATTGAGGAGAGCAACGGCAAGTTCCGCTGTGCTATCTCAATCACCGGCACCGCCCTCGAGCAGTTTGAGCAGTATGTCCCCGAGATGATTGACCTGCTCAAGAAACTTGCCGACACCGGCAAGGTCGAATTCCTCGCCGAGACCTACGCCCACTCGCTTTCGTCGCTCATCGACGTCGACGAGTTCATCAACGAGGTTAAGGTCCACGATGACAAGATTGAGGAAGTCTTCGGCGTGCGCCCCAAGGTTTTCCGCAACACCGAGTTAATCTACTGTGACGACCTCGCTCCCGTCATCTATGGCATGGGCTACAAGGGTTGCATCACCGAGGGTGCAAAGCACATCCTCGGCTGGAAGTCGCCCAACTATGTCTACAGCGCCGCCTCTTGCCCCAAGTTGAAACTGCTCCTCAAGAACAGCAAACTCAGCGACGACATTTCGTTCCGCTTCAGCAACACCGAGTGGGATGCATATCCTCTGACTGCCGACAAGTACATTGACTGGATTGCCAACACTCCTGCCGAGGAGCAGATTGTCAACCTGTTTATGAACCTCGAGGCTTTCGGCGAAATGCAGCCCCGCGAAAGCGGTATCTTCCAGTTCATGGAAGCGCTCCCGCGTTTTGCAGCAGAGCGCGGCATCGACTTCATGACACCAAGTGACGCCATCAGCAAACTGAAAGCCGTTGACACTCTGACTGTTATGCACCCCATTTCGTGGGCCGACGAGGCTCGTGACACTTCGGCATGGCTTGGCAACAAACTCCAGCAGGAGGCTTTCGACAAACTGTATTCGGTCAGCGAGCGCGTGCGCATGTGCGACGACCGCCGTCTGAAGCAAGACTGGTACTATCTTCAGGCTTCTGACCATTTCTACTACATGTCGACAAAACACCTTGCCGACGGTGCTATCCACTCCCATTTCAGCCCCTACGAGACCCCGTTTGACGCTTTCACCAACTACATGAATGTCCTTGCCGACTTCATCGTGCGCGTTGAGGAGCAATATCCCCTTTCAATTGAAAACGAGGAACTTAACTCGTTGTTGACAACTATCCGCAATCAGGCTACCGAGATTGAAAGCCTTAACAAGGAGGTTGCCTCGATGAGAAAGAACATCGAGCACTACAATGAGGAGCACGCCTTGCGTGAAAAGGCTAAAGCCCCCAAGGCCGCGCCCAAAGCAGAGGAAACCGAAGAGGCTAAGCCCAAGAAGCGTGCTTGCCGCTCTAAAAAATGACCCTAACATACCCATAGATAAGTTCATTAAATCGCTTTAACTAGAGGCCGTGGCAATTCTTTTTGTCACGGCTCCTTGTTTATTGTGACAGTATGGCGAGAAATTGTTAACTTTGTTGTATGAATAGTTTTGCCCGAAAATTTGCATTGATTGTTATCTTGCTTTGCTCAACGCTTTGCATGTCGGCATCTCATATTACCGAGAAGGATGTCAATGCCATCCTACACCGGCTCGACAATGAACTCAAGCAGCATGAACGCTATTTGCAGACCCGCACTCAACGCATCGACTCGCTCGAACGACTCATCAGCAATCGCATCCATGACCGCGCCTGGCTCTCAATTGTCGAGCAGATTGCCGACGTATATGCCTCTTATGACAACGACTCGGTATTAGCCTATCTTGCACGCGGCCAAGTTGCCGCCGCACAGGCAGGCCTCGACTCGCTTGAACGCGTTTTCATCGTGAAACGCGCTGTTTATATGCCACTTGCAGGGCTCTCCAATGAGGCGCTATTTGAACTGCAACGCGTTGACCGTGATTCGCTTATGGATGTCGGTGGCGATATCAAGCGACTATATCTCGATAGCGAACGTCAGCTTTATAGTTACATGGCGTCACTCTATGGAAACTACACTCCTTTGCGCCAGCAGTATGAGTCACACGCCGTCGAGTCACAGCGTCAATTGCTCGAAGTCCTCAATCCCGGCTCGGTAGAATACCGCTTCAATCGCGGCGAATATTTCTTCAATACCGGCGACTTCCCCCGTGCCGAGGTCATTCTCAAAGAACTCATCGACTCGTTGCCCGAGAATAACAAATTTTTTGCACGCGCCGCCAACAAAATGTCGCAAATTGCTAAAAATCGCGGTCTTGAAAACGAGTATGTCTACTATCTTACACTTTCGGCTATAGGAGACGTTAAAAGCGCGACCCTTGAGGTTTCTTCGCTCCAAACGCTTGGACGCGAGTTGTTTAAGCGTGGCGATGCTCAACGTTCCTATAACTACCTGTCGATGGCTCTCGACAACGCAGTTCGCTGTCACGCGGTGTCGCGAATGCTTGAAAGCGCCGAGGCCCTGCCAATCATATCCGAGGCCCATCGACGGCAAAGCGACACCCAGCGCCACATCATGACGACCGTCATCTCGCTGATGGCAGTCTTGCTTCTCCTGCTTGGCGGAGTGCTGTTTGTGTTGCGTCGCGACATGAAACGACTAAAACTGATGAGAGCCAACCTTGTGGAGGCAAACCGTGTTAAAGAAGTGTATATCTCTCAGTTTCTGAATCTTAGTTCTATATATATGGACAAACTCAACGACTTCTGCAAGATTGCACAGCGCAAGATTGCGGCCGGTAAGGTTGACGACCTTTATCGGTTGACAAAGTCCGGCAAACTCGTTGAGGAACAAAGCGCCGAGTTCTATGAGGTGTTTGACAACGCATTCCTTCATCTCTATCCCTCGTTTATTGACGACGTCAACGCCCTTCTTCGACCCGATAGCCAAGTCGCGGCTGAGGATATCGACAAATTGTCGACCGACCTGCGGATTCTCGCCTTGATGAGGCTTGGTCTCGACGATTGTGGCCACATTGCCCGAGTGCTTAACTACTCGGTCAACACTATCTATGCCTATCGAAACAAGTTGAAAAACAAGGCGATAAATCGCGATACTTTTGAGGACGACATTATGAAAATAGGTCAAAATAGCACCGAATGACTCACTCGGGATAGGTTACATCCCAAAGATACAGAGCGTGGGCCGGCATAGACGTTCCGGCCTCGCAACGGTCCCGCTTAGCGATAACATCGGCAAACTGCTCAACCGTCATCTTTCCGCGACCGACTTCGACCAAGGTGCCAACAACCGCGCGAACCATATTGCGCAGGAACCTATTGGCTGTGATGACAAACACGTGACATCCCGGTGCAACTTCATCCCAACGCGCGTGGGTAACGTGACAGATGTTGGTGCGTGCATCAGAATGTAACTTGGCAAATGATGTAAAATCCTCCGTATCAAGTAATAGCGCTGCCGCGCGATTCATCGCCTCATAGTCAAGCGCCGGTGCTTTCCATGCCAGCGGGTAGAAAAATGGCGACTTGTGGTCAATGGCATAGTAGTGGTAGGTGCGTGACGTGGCGTCAAAACGCGCATGGAGTGTGGGAGAAACCTCGTCTATCGAATGAATGGCTATGTCTTTGCCTACCAGCGAGTTGAGACTGCGCGCGAGTCCGGCTGGAGAGGGTAGCGGTTCCGGCGTGTCAAAGTGGGCAACCATAAGACGCGCATTGACGCCGGCGTCTGTTCGGCCCGCTCCGGTTATAGGCGTGGGTTGTCGTAGCAACGTAGCCAGTGCTTCCTCGATAACGCTCTGCACGCTGACGGCGTTGGGCTGTGACTGCCATCCGTGGAATGGCGCCCCGCGGAACGATAGCCGCATGAAGTAGCGGTGGTGGGTCGACTCCATCAATCTTTTTCGAGATAGGTGTAGCCGTAAAGACCAGAACGATAGTTACTTAGGAACTCGCGGCCCTCCTCGGGCGTGATTTTGCCCATCTTCATCGACGCTGTTACCCATTTTTCGACGTTTCGCGCCAACTGCTTGGGGCTGAATTGCACATAGTCAAGAACCTCGGCAACGGTCTCGCCATCGATTATGCGGTCGATTTCATAACCGTCTTTGTCGACGCTGATATGGACCGCGTTGGTGTCGCCAAAAAGATTGTGCATGTCGCCCAAAATCTCCTGATAGGCGCCAACGAGAAATACGCCGAGATAGTATGGCTCGCCCGGCTTGACGGCGTGAACCGGCAGCGACGAAGATGTGCCGCCATGAATCGAGATGAAGTTGTTAATCTTGCCGTCGCTGTCACACGTTATATCCTGGATGGTACACGTGCGAGAAGGGCGCTCGTCGAGTCGCGTAATCGGAATGATAGGGAATACCTGGTCGATGGCCCAAGAGTCGGTAAGCGATTGGAACAACGAGAAGTTACAGAAATACTTGTCAGGTAGCATTTTAGCGATTTTGCGCAACTCCTCGGGCGGATGTTTCATTGATGACGCAATCTCGCCTACTTCGCGAGCTATCGACCAGAAAAGTTTCTCAATCTGAGCCCTTGTCTTGAGGTCGAGCATCCCGAGGCTGAACAGGTCGAGCGCCTCTTCGCGAATCTGTAGCGCGTCGTGCCAACTCTCAAAGAGACGTGACTGTGACAACTTGTCCCAGATGTCATACAACTCGCGGGCAAGTTCGTGGGCATCGGCGGGTATCTCCTCGTTGTCGTCCCATTGTGGAAGCGATGTCGTCTCGAGCACTTCGAGAATCAGCACCGAGTGGTGGGCCGTCAGCGAGCGGCCGCTCTCGGTGATGATGTTGGGCTGGCGAATATTGTTTTTTGTGCATGCGTCGACAAGCGCCGATACCGAGTCGTTGGCATACTCCTGAATGGAGTAGTTCATCGAACTCTCTGACGCCGAGTTGCGGGTCCCGTCATAGTCAACGCCAAGGCCGCCACCTATATCTATAAAGTCAATTTCAAAGCCCTGACGGGTCAACTGCACATAAAATTGCATTGCCTCGCGAAGAGCCGTCTTGATGCGTCTGATTTTGGTAATCTGGCTACCGATGTGGAAATGAATCAGTTTCAGGCTGTCGGTCATCTTGTTGCGCTCCATGAAATCGATGGCGTCGAGCAGTTCGCTACTGTTCAACCCAAATTTCGACGAGTCACCGCCACTTTCTTCCCACTTGCCCGAGCCCGACGAGTTCAACTTAATTCTGATGCCGATGTTTGGCTTGATGCCGATGCGTTTGGCAAGCGAGGTGATGAGTTTAAGCTCATTCAACTTCTCTACGACAAGGTAAATGCGTCGTCCCATCTTTTGGGCAAGTAACGCCAATTCGATATAGTCCTCATCCTTGTAGCCGTTGCAGATAATCAGCGCGTTCTCAGCGATGTTGGTCGCCAGAACGGCATGCAATTCGGGCTTCGAGCCTGCTTCGAGACCTATGTTGAACTTTTTGCCGTGGGTGACAATCTCTTCGACTACCGGGCGCATCTGGTTTACCTTGATAGGGTAGATGATGAAGTTTTGCGCTTCATATTTATACTCCTGTGCCGCCTTCTTAAAGCAGCGGGCAATCTTCTCGATGCGATTGTCAAGAATGTCGGGAAAGCGTAGAAGCACCGGGCAACTGACATCCCTGACCTGCAACTCGTCAAGCACTTCCTTGATGTCGACCGACGCATATCCCTCGCGCGGAGTCACAGTCACATGGCCCCGCTCGTTGATGCTGAAATAGCGGCGACCCCATCCATGGATGTTATATAACTCGGCGCTATCCTCAACGCGCCATCTTCTCATCGGCATTTTTTTGTCGTCTTGTTTTCTTGGTTTAGTGATGAATATTTAACGGTCGAGACTCGCGCGCCTCGTTCCTTTCTCGGCAAAATTAC
>JAFLTK010000167.1 GCA_022511505.1 Muribaculaceae bacterium | reverse complement strand
GCTGATAAATCCATCTTGTTGTTGATGTTGTTGGTGTTGTTGGTGTTGTTATTGATGTTGTTGATGGGAGTAGTGGGAGGGTAGGAGTCAGTAAAAACAATAACAACAGTAAAAACAACTAAGTTGAGCGTAGCGAAACTTATATATATTAGTTGTCGAGATAGATGATGTCTTCCTCCATGGGTGTCAGGTTCTCGAGACCGCTGTCGCGGGCAACGTAGGTGTTCTCGATGCCGACGGCGCCGGTGCCGGGGATGACAAACTTAGGCTCGAGGGCGATTACCATGCCGGGCTCGATGACGTCTCGCGAGCGCGGGGCGATGACGGGCGCCTCGTTTACCTCGATGCCGATGCCGTGGCCAATAAAGCCGGCGTGCTGGCGGTGGCCCATGAAGTAGGGTGACAGGCCGGCCTGTTCGGCCATCTCGGCGCCGATGTGATATAGGTCGCTGCATTTGACGCCGGGGAGAGCCTCGGCGGCGATGCGACGGTGGATGTCGATGCTGACGCGGTGGGCGCGCAGTGCCTCGTCGGTGATGCGTCCGACGGCGTAGGTGCGCGTCATGTCGGTCATGTAGCCGTTGAAGTTACCGTTCATGTCGACCATGACGGTGTTGCCGCTGTGGATGATGGTGCCGTCGGCGCCCACGGGGAGCGAGGGGTTGATGCCAGCGCCGCCCATGGCAAAGTCGTAGGGCGACGGGAAGTCGGCGTTTTCGCCCACAAGGAGGTTGCCCATGTGGAGTTCCATGCTCTGGCCGCTGATGCGAAACTGGCCCAGACACCCTTTCAGGCGAGAGGCGCGCTCGATTTCAATCTGCAATTCGATGTCGCTCATGCCGGGGGTGTAGAAGGCCGGAATCTCGCGATAGACGGCGATGTGTTTCTCGCCCGAGAGGCGGATGAGTTCAATCTCCTCGGGGGTCTTGATGGAGCGGGCGCGGCGCATCAGTTGTGACGCGTTGCCAACTTCCGATAGGGGGAAAACACGCACGAGACGGGCGATGGTGTTGTAGGGCGTCACGTCGAGTTCGAGGCCAACGACCGTTCCAAACTCCAGGTGGACATGCTCGGCAATCTGCTCGGGTTTGTGGATTTCAACTACGTTGTCGCCGGTCAGCTTGACCGGGCGGCGCACAAAATAAATCGCGTCGCCCTCGACGGGGAGGTAGACATATCCGTCAAACACTCGGCCGGTTAGGTAAAAAAGGTTTGCGTTGTCGCTGATGAGTATGGCGTCGGCTTTGTTGTCGGCCATGAGACGGCGCAGGGCGTCATGGCGACGCTCGCGCTCGGCATCGTCGAGCAGAACAGCGCGGTTGCTATATGGTGAAGATGAAATTTTCATGGGTGGGTATAGTTGGCAGTTACTCAGGTGGTTAACATTTTCACTAAGTCATTGAACGATGCGGCCGATGCGGCCGAGGGGTCGACGGCGCCAAAGCCCCAGGCGGCGTGGATGAAGTCGACGCCGGCGGCGTGGCTATGGGCGGCATCGCCTGCAGTGTCGCCGATATAGACGGGGTTGGTAAGGCCGTTGCGCGTGGCGATGAGGCGGATGTTTTCGGCCTTGTCGAGACCGTTCTCTCCGTTGCTGATGTGGTCATCGATATATGATGTCAAACCGGTATAGGCCAGAAAGTTACTGATGCCACAGGCGGCGCAGTTGCTGACCATAAACAGGCGGTAACGACGGGCGAGAGCGGCGATTCCGTCGGCAACGCCGGGGTAGAGGCGTCCGCCGAGCCGGGGCATCTGTCGGGCCTCCTCCTCGGCGAGGATGTCGAGGAAGCGGGCGCGGTCAATCTCTACCGCGGGGTCGACGAGGGTGTCGAGGATGTCGCTGAGTCTCATGCCCATACAACCTACAAGTTGCTCGCGCGAGACCGTGGCGTCGATACCCATGCGCGCGAAAGAGATGTCCCACACCCGGGCGTAGGAGTCGACGGCGTCCCAAAGCGTCCCGTCCATATCAAATATCAGCGAGTCATAGCGGTTCATGGTGTCTTTTGAAATTTTATGCCGATTTGCTCAAGGCCGGTTAGGGTATCGACGCGCATGATGTGGCTGACGCCGACGCGGCTGCCGGGCGCGAGGGTGACGGGGTGGCCTATCGGCGCGGCAAACTGGTAACTGGCGCCGAAACCGTGCCCGTGCCAGCGGCCGTAGACGTCGGCGAGCTCGAGGTTGACGGTGTCGCGGCGCGTGACGCTATCGGGGCCGGGATAGGAGATTTCGAGCCACAGGTTGCGGTAGAGGTAGGTGTTGTTGTGGCGCACGGCTACCTCGAGCGTCCCTGTCGCGGGAACGCTGTCGAGCGTGTCGGTGACAAAAAAGATGGTGTCGCCGTAGGCCCACCCCTCGTCGGCCGGCAGGTCCTCAAAGTTGTTAAATTCATTGTGCCCGGGATTGCATGCTCCCAAGCACAATATTAAGAGTATCAAAACCAGAGGGAATCGATTCATCTCGGTAGACTATTGTTGTGGTTTGCTCTCGGCGTTGTTGCCCTGAGCTGGACCTTGGCGTTTCTTGTTCTTGCCGCCGGGTTTGTTGTCGCCCTCGCGCGGCGGTCGCTGGGGTTTGGGCTCCTTGGGTTGCTGTGGCTTGGGCTCCTTCGGCTGCTGTGGCTTGGGCTGTTTTGGCTGTTGCTTGGCCCCGTCGCCACCGGCACCCTGGGCCGGTTTCTTCTTCTTTTTCTTCTTCTTGGCCTTGTCAAAGCGGGTCAGGCTGTCTTGCCCGACGATGTCGCCAAACTCCTTGGGCGCGGCTTTCTCTTTCTCGTCACCGGGTTTAAGTTTCTCGGGCTTAACGCCTTGCTTGTTGAGACCGATGACCTCAAAGGCGCGGGCGGCGCTGATGGTGGTCAGGTTGGCGGCAACGTTTTTGTCGCTCGAATAGGTGATTTCTTTCTTGAAGATGTCGACCTTGAAGTGGAACCATGTAGCGTCGATGGTCTCGAGGCGCACGTCCTTGGGGGGCAGTTTCTTGACGCTCTCAACGTAGGTGTCGACCTCAAAGTTGAGGCAACATTTCAACTTGGCGCACTGCCCCGCGAGTTTCTGGGGGTTCAGCGAGATATCCTGAAAACGGGCGGCGGCTGTTCCGACCGACACAAAGTTGGTCATCCACTGTGAGCAGCACAGCGGTCGTCCGCAAGGACCGATACCGCCGATGCGGCCGGCCTCTTGACGCGCGCCGATTTGCTTCATCTCGATGCGCACGCGGAATGTCTCGGCGAGCACCTTGATGAGTTGGCGGAAGTCGACGCGCTCATCGGCGATATAGTAGAAGATGGCTTTGTTTCCGTCGCCCTGATACTCGACGTCGCCAATTTTCATGTTCAACTGGAGGCTCTCGGCAATCTTGCGGGAACGAATCATGGTATCGTTCTCCTTAGCCTTGGCTTCCTGATATTTCTCGAGGTCGGCGGGTTTGGCTTTGCGGAACACGCGGCGAATCTCGGCGTCGGGCTTGAGGTTGGCGCGGCGCATCTGCAAGCCTACGAGCGCTCCGGTCATGCTGACGCGGCCTATGTCGTGGCCCGGCGACGCCTCGACGGCAACCATGTCGCCGATGTCGAGCGGAAGCCCGGTCGAGTTGCGGTAGAACCCCTTGCGGGTATTTTTAAATGTAACCTCCACCAGGTCGCTGTCGGCCATGCCACCGGGGATGTCGGCGAGCCAGTTGTGGCTCGTGAACTTGCTGCGCGGCGGCTCATAGTCGGCGTTCTGTCGGCACAGGCCGCAACCGCCGGCACAGGTCGGCGTATTGTCGTCGGCAGCGCCCTCGATGTCGCCCGCAAGTCGCTCCGGGTCAGGGAGGTTAGCGAGGTTTTCTATTTCTCCCATGGGCGTCGTTATTTAGCGAAACTGACTGCTCGGGTTTCGCGGATGACGGTAATCTTGACCTGACCGGGGTAGGTCATCTCGTCCTGAATGCGCTTGGCGATTTCGGTCGACAGCTTTTCGGTCTCGGCGTCGTCAATCTTGTCGGCGCCAACGATTACGCGCAGTTCGCGACCGGCCTGAATGGCGTAGGTCTTGATAACGCCGGGGTAGGAGAGGGCAAGCTGCTCGAGGTCGTTGAGGCGCTTGATGTAGGCCTCGACAATCTCGCGGCGAGCACCGGGACGGGCGCCCGAGATGGCGTCACACACCTGAACGATGGGGGCCAACAGCGATGTCTGCTCAATCTCGTCGTGGTGGCTGCCGATGGCGTTGCAAATGTCGGGCTTCTCCTTATATTTCTCGGCGAGTTTCATGCCGAGGAGTGCGTGGGGCAGTTCGGGCTCCTCGTCGGGAACCTTGCCTATATCGTGCAACAGGCCGGCGCGGCGTGCTTTCTTGGGGTTGAGGCCAAGCTCGGCGGCCATGATGGCACAGAGGTTGGCCGTCTCGCGCGAGTGCTGTAGCAGGTTCTGGCCATAGCTCGAGCGGTATTTCATCTTGCCGACGAGGCGAATCAGGTCGGGGTGTAACCCGTGGATACCCAGGTCAATAGCGGTGCGCTTGCCGGTTTCGATGATTTCTTCCTCAATCTGGCGGCGCACCTTGGCGACGACCTCCTCGATGCGGGCCGGGTGGATGCGGCCGTCGGCCACGAGTTGATGCAGGGCCAGGCGGGCAATCTCGCGACGCACGGGGTCGAAGCCCGAGAGGACGATGGCCTCGGGGGTGTCGTCGACAATGATTTCGATGCCGGTTGCTGCCTCGAGGGCGCGGATGTTGCGACCCTCGCGGCCAATGATGCGGCCCTTAATCTCGTCACTGTCAATGTGGAACACCGTTACCGAGTTCTCGATGGCGGTCTCGGTGGCGACGCGCTGGATGGTCTTGACAACGATGCGCTTGGCCTCCTTGTTGGCGGTCATCTTGGCCTCGTCCATGATGTCGTTGATGTAACTTGCAGCGGCAGTCTTGGCCTCGTCTTTGAGCGACTCGATGAGCTTCTCACGAGCCTCGTCGGCGGTCAGGCCCGAGATGTGCTCAAGCGTCTCGCGCATCTTGCTGTGCATGGCGTCGATTTCCTTGTTGCGCTCCTCGAGTTTGGCCTCGCGGTTGTCCAGACGGTTGCGGGTGGCCTCGATTTCGTTGAGGGCACGCTGGTTTTCGCTCTGCTGCTGGTTGAGCTGGAGTTCACGCTGTTTCTGGCGCGACTCGATGCTCTGGATTTTTGACATGCGCTGATTGGCAACCTTCTCGGCGTCGGCCTTGATTTTGATTTCCTCCTCGCGCGCTTCCAGTAACTTGTTCTTTTTCAGAACGTCGGCTTCACGTTCGGCCTCCTCGATGATGGTCTTGGCGGCCGTGCGAGCCATCTTTTTTTGCATGAACATCGTGACCCCGACACCAATGGCGAGGGCGATGACTGCAATGCAAATATAAATAACGATATTCATAGTTGGTTATCAGTGTTGTTATTGTTATTGTTGTTGGTGTTGATATTTTTTGTTGTTATTGTATTTGATGTTATTAATGTTGTTTATATTGTATAAGTTGCATAGAATCAAATGATTATATGACTATACAACAAGAAACGCACGCCGGCCCGCGGGGTGACGGGCATGGTGTGCGGTGCGGAATAGCGACGGGAGAGGCGTCTGGCGTGATGACTGTTATATCGACTTGTCGACGGCCTGAGACAGGCGGCTGTCGAGCATTTCCTCGATTTGCTTCAAGGTGTCGTCAACCTGTGAAGCAGCAACTTGCTGATTGAAATATAACTCGGCAAACCTAAAGGCCACCATCGCTAATACATCTTCAGCGCTTTTATCGCGAAACTTGGCCGACCATGTTTTGAAGAGGTCGTTCACGCTTCGCTCTGCAATCCTCATCACCTCCTCGTCATCCCGGTTGATTCTCATCGGGATAGGCGCAGTTCCGGCGATTCTGATTGATATATTTTGTTTATGTTCCATCGAGTTACTCGGTCAACTCAGCGATACATCGGTCAATGTCCCGCACCAACTGGGAAAGCATGGCTCGGCTACGTTCCACGTCCTCGCGGGTTGGGTTTAGCAACCCGGCGGTTCTGAGCAACTCGTTATCAACCTGCAGTCGCTCGAGGCTTTTGGTAAGGTCGGCAACCTGCTTTTCGAGCCGGTCGACGGTCTGCTCGAGAAGGCGGCAACGCTCGCGTTGCTCCTCAAATCGGGAAACGAGCATATCAGCCTTTACCCTGATATTGTCAAGCCGCTCCTGAAGGTCGATAGCCATACTTATCTCAATTTTCCACAAAATTAGATATTATTTTTTGAAATACCCAAACCGCGCGGAGTTTTTTCATAGAAAAATTTCAATTATCCCGTTTTTTATTACCGAGGCCCGCGGTTTTCGCCCGATAACAACTTGCCTGCTCGGGTTCCTTATTCATAAAAATTGGTGACCGTTTGGCTCAAAAGTGCGGACGCGACATGTCGCGTCCGCGAAGATTACCATAAACAGCCCGGTCGCAAACGCCGTGACGAGGAGCTCCGGCTCCTCGGTTACCCGCAAAAAGGGTGCTAAAAAGTAGGGACGCGACATGTCGCGTCCGCGCGTCAACGCGTTGAATTTAACTGGATTATGTGGACGCGGCATGTCGCGTCCACGCGGCAACGCGGTGTATTTAACCGGATTATGGG
>JAFLTK010000166.1 GCA_022511505.1 Muribaculaceae bacterium | reverse complement strand
GATGACAATTTCAATAACCCCGTACTTGCGAGCGCAGCGAGCTGTGCGGGGACAACAACACCAACAACACCAACAAAAAGATAAAACGATATGAGACTAACAACTATCGCATGTGCTGTAGCAGTTGCAGCCTTGACCCTGACCGGATGTGTCAGCAAGAAGAAATATACCGCCCTCAATGACCAGTATGAGGCGATGAAATCCCAGTATAACGAGCAGCAGATGCAGTTGACCCGCTCGCAGACGGGCAACCAGAGCCTTCAGGCCATGCTCGACGATGCCCGCAAGCAGAATGCCGAGCTCAAGCAAGCCTACGCAGCGTTACAGACATCGCTCGACCACAGTATCGCTCAAAATGCCCAGGGCAACGTCAACATCAGCAAACTTGTCGACGAAATCAATGCGTCAAACAAATATATCAAGGAACTCGTGGCCGCCAAGTCAAAGAGCGACTCGCTTAACATGGTGTTGACCAATAATTTGACTCGCTCGCTGTCGCGCGACGAACTCCAGGATGTCGACATCAAGGTGCTCAAGGGCGTTGTCTATATCTCGCTTGCCGACAATATGCTCTTCCGCTCGGGCAGTTACGAGGTCAGCGACCGCGCTATGCAGACTCTCAGCAAGATTGCCAAGATTATAAAGGACTACAAGGACTATGACGTCCTCGTCGAGGGTAACACCGACAATGTGCCCATCTCGCGCACCAATATTCGCAACAACTGGGACCTCTCGGCCCTGCGCGCTTCGTCGGTCGTTCAGGTTCTGCAAAACGACTTCGGCGTAAACCCGAGCCGTCTCTCGGCTGCCGGACGCGGCGAGTATAACCCCATCGCTACCAACGCTACCGATGCCGGACGCGAACGCAACCGCCGCACCGAGATTATCATCACCCCCAAACTCGACCAGTTCCTCGACCTCATTGACCACGCTCCCGATACAAACGACAATAGATAAACATGATTATCAATTCTGCCCGTTTTGAAATATCAAACCCCTCGGTCGACAGCTGCCCCGGCGGCTGTCGACACGAGTATGCTTTTATTGGCCGTTCCAACGTTGGCAAGTCGTCGCTCATCAACTCGCTGACAGGGCGCCCCGGGCTTGCCAAGACGTCGTCCACTCCGGGTAAGACGATGCTAATCAACCACTTCCTCGTCAACGACTCGTGGTTTATCGTCGACCTGCCCGGCTATGGCTATGCCCGTCGCGACAAGGCCTCGCGCGAGCGCCTTGAGGCGATGATTAAGGACTACATTCTTCGCCGTCCCCAGATGACCAACCTTTTCCTGCTCATCGACTCGCGTCACGAGCCTCAGCGCATCGACCTTGAGTTTATGCAGTGGCTCGGCGAAAACGAGATACCCTTTAGCATCGTGTTCACCAAGATGGACAAGCAAGGACCCGTTGCCGGCAAGCAGAAAGTTGCACGCTATCTCGAGAAACTGCTCGAACAGTGGGAGGAACTTCCCCCGGTGTTCACCACCTCGAGCGAGACCGGCCAGGGACGCGAGGAGATTCTCGACTACATCGACCAACTTAACCGACTTCCGCTCGGATGAAAGAGAAACTGTTTTCGATAATAACCGTCACACGCAACGCCGCGACAACGCTACCGACAACCATCAAGAGCGTTGCCGCCCAGGAGTGTCGCGATTTCGAATACATCGTTATCGACGGTGCCTCGACCGACGATACCGTCGACCTCGCGCGGAAAAGTGGTATCGACGACCTCCACATCCTCTCCGAGCCCGACCGCGGCCTCTATGACGCAATGAACAAGGGCCTCGCGATGGCAACCGGCACCTACGTCATCTTCCTCAACGCCGGCGACGCCTTTCATGCCCCCGACACTCTCGCCCGGCTCAAAGCGGCCGCTACCGAGGATGGCCGCCAACCCGACGTCATCTACGGACAGACGGCGATTGTCGACGCATCAGGATGTTTCTTGGCCGAACGCCACCTGATTGCCCCGGAGGTGCTCAACGCCGACAGTTTTGCCGACGGCATGGTCGTGTGCCACCAAGCATTTGTTGCCCGTCGCGCGCTTGCTCCGCTGTTTGATACATCATTCAGATTCTCAGCCGATTATGACTGGTGTATAAAGATTCTCGAGCGCTCGCGGTTGAACCGATATGTCGACGCTACCATCATCGACTATCTCGCCACAGGACTGACCACCACCAATCGCCGACGCTCACTCGTCGAGCGATTCCGCATCATGGCGAGCCACTATGGCACGGCGCGCGCAATCGGCAATCACCTCCGCTTCGTTCCCCGCTTCATCAAGCGCTTGCGCCTCGAAAAGAAAACTTTCAACCATAACTAAACTTTAAACTTCCATTTGTGCGAAACGGAAATGGAATAAATAAACTCTAAACTTTAAACTCTAAACTTCAACTCTCGCCTGCGAGAGTTGAATAAAAAAACTCTGCAATGAAATTTTATATCGCCGTCAACGGCACCCATCAAGGCCCATTTGACATCGAACAACTGCGCGAACGCGGCATCAACCCCAACACCATGGTCTGGAATGAAACCATGACCGGATGGACTCGCGCCGGCGACGTCCCCTATCTCGTTGATACACTGTTCTGCGGCCCCGCCGTCCCCCCGCCGCCTTCGACCGCTCCCGGCGGTTATCAGAAACCGTCACAGCCGTGCCCGTCCAACTGGCTTGTCGCCTCGATTCTCGCCACAATCTTCTGTTGCCTCCCCTTTGGAATCGTCGGCATTGTCTACGCATCCAAGGTCAACGACCTTTACTACAGCGGCCGCTATGACGAGGCCGTTCAGGCATCTTCAAAGGCCAAGACGTGGACCATCGTTAGTGCCATTTTGGGCGGCATCAACGTTTTGCTATCTCTGCTATACATTATCTTTGTCGGATTTGCAGCCTTTGGCGATTTGTATTGATATCTGATGATTGTTAACTATAGTTTCCACGTTACGAGCGAGTTGCGTGACAAGTTACTCTCGTGGCTCCGTAGCGAATACATCCCCGCGGCCATCGCCTCGGGGGTGTTCCACTCACCCCTACTCGCCGCTATCGAGACCGAGGTTCAACCCGGAACCGCCTCCTTTGCCCTCCACCTGACCGCCCCTGACCTTGACGCCGCCGACCGCTGGCTCGACAGCGTCGGCGCCCCGATGCTCCTCGGTCTGGCCAACGCCCACCCCGACCGCGTTGTGTTTTTCCGCACCAACCTCGCCCCGCTCCCCCTATGACCCCGACCCACCCTCTGCGCGACTATGAGCGCGTCATCATCGGCATCGACCCGGGCACCAACGTCATGGGCTATGGCGTCATCGGCGTCAAGGAACGCAAGCCCGTCATGATTGCGCTCGGCGTCATCCACCTCAGCAAATTCGAGTCTCACTACCTTCGCCTGGGGCGCATTTTTGAGCGCGTCCGCTCACTCGTCGAGCAATACCTGCCCGACGAGATGGCCATCGAGGCTCCTTTCTTCGGCAAAAACGTCCAGTCGATGCTCAAACTCGGTCGAGCTCAGGGGGTTGCAATGGCCGCCGCCATCTCCCGCGACATTCCTATCTGTGAATACGAACCACGCAAAATAAAAATGGCCATCACCGGCAACGGCGCAGCCTCCAAGGAGCAAGTGCGACAGATGCTAATCCGCATCCTCGCCCTTGACCCCGACAAACTTCTTCCCGAGCTGGACGCTACCGATGCACTCGCCGCCGCCCTCTGTCACTATTACGAATCCTCGCGCCCCGTCGCCGCTCCCGGCCACGGAGCGTCCTCGTGGAAAGACTTCATCGCCCGCAACCCCGACCGCGTCAAAGGCCTCTCGTGACAATTTGCAACTGCGCGAGTATATGAACCCCGAAGGGTGTTTCCGGGTGAATATTTATCTCTATTCTCGGTAAAGATGGTTTTTGGAAAAATTTGGAAGGGGGATGATTTTTTGTTAATTTTGCAAACTGAAATATTGTGCGTTGCCTTTTAGGCAGCACGAGTCGTAATCAAGACATAATAGTGAGTAAAAAGAAACAGATAGCGGTTCTGGGTAGCACCGGTTCGATTGGGACCCAGACGCTTGACATTATATCTACAAATAGCGACCGGATGGAGGCCCGGGTGCTGATTGCGGGCAGCAACGTTGAGTTGCTTGTCGAGCAGGCGTTGCGCCATCAACCGGCGCTTGCCATCGTTGCCGACGAGCGCCGCTATCAGGCTCTGCAACAAGGGCTTGCCGACACCGGCATCGAGGTTGCGTCCGGGCGCCGTGCCATTATCGAGGCTATGGAGCGCGACGACATCGACACGGTTGTCACGGCCACCGTGGGCTACAGCGGGCTTGAGCCCACTCTCCACGCTGTGGTCGCCGGCAAGGATATTGCGCTGGCCAACAAGGAAACGCTTGTTGTTGCGGGCGGCCTTGTCAAACGCATGTTGAAACAGAGCGTCTCGCGTGTTATCCCCGTCGACAGCGAGCACTCGGCCATCTATCAGTGTCTCGTCGGCGAAGACCCTTCAACGGTTTCGCGCCTTATTATCACCGCATCGGGCGGCCCGTTTCGCACTTTTGATGCCTCACGTCTTGCGCGCGTAACGCCGGCCGATGCCTTGCGTCACCCCAACTGGAACATGGGTGCAAAAATCACCGTCGACTCGGCCACGATGATGAACAAGGCTTTTGAAATCATCGAGGCCCGTTGGCTCTTTGACATGACACCCGAGAAGATTGAGGCCGTTGTCCATCCCCAGTCGATTGTCCACTCGATGGTTGAGTTTACCGACGGCGCAATCAAAGCCCAACTTGGCGTACCCGACATGCATCTGCCCATCAGTTATGCCCTCGGCGAAGCGTGTCGATTGCCGGGTGCCGAGCGCCGACTGTCGCTGGCCGACTATGCCTCGCTGACTTTTGAAGCGCCCGATACCGAGCGTTTCCCCTGCCTGACCCTCGCCCGCCTTGCCAACGACGAGGGTGGCACGGTTCCTTGTGTCATCAACGCCGCCAATGAGGTGGCCGTCGACGCGTTCCTCCACAGCCGCATAGGCTTCACCGACATCTACCGGCTGATTGTCGACACCCTCGAGCGCGTCGAAAAGATTGACAACCCGACTTTTGACGACTATGTCGCGACCAACGACCGTGCGCGTGCCGTGGCCGCCGAGTTAATTACCCAATATTGACCCCACAATGGAAGCATTTCTGATAAAAGCACTTCAACTGATGGCAGCCTTGGCGCTGCTTGTAACCATCCACGAGTTTGGTCACTATATTATGGCCAGAATTTTCGGGATAAAAGTAGAGAAATTCTACCTATTCTTCAACCCGTGGTTTTCGCTTGTCAAGTGGAAGCCAAAGCCCGGCAAGCAGAAACTGGATAAGGACGGCAACCCGAAGGCATCGTGGCGCGACACGGAGTATGGCATCGGCTGGATACCCCTTGGCGGCTATGTCAAGATTGCGGGTATGATCGACGAGTCGATGGATCGCGAGCAGATGAAACTGCCCGCCAAGGAGTGGGAGTTCCGCTCCAAACCCGCGTGGCAGCGACTGATGGTCATGATTGGCGGCGTGTTGTTCAACTTTATCCTTGCCATCATTATCTATGCCGGCATCGCCTGGTATTGGGGCGAAAAATATATCCCGCTGGAGAATGCCACCGAGGGCATGGAGTTTGTCGACGCCGCTCTCGAGGTCGGTTTCCAAAACGGCGACATCCCGTTGATGGCCGACGGTGTCAAACTCGATGCCTCAAAGGGTGACTATCCGCTGAAGATGGCCGAGGCGAGCGTTGTGACCGTACTGCGCAACAAGAAAGACACCGTCCAAATCGCTATCCCCAAGAATTTTATCCTCAAGCTTAACGATAGCAAGGGCTTTCTGGCCTATCGCCTCCCGGTCTACATTGCCGACGTTGTCAAGGGCGAGCCGGCAGCGGTGGCGGGCCTCCAAAAGAATGATCACATCGTGGCTATAGGCGAAACACCGACCCCCGGTTACACCGAGTTAACCGCCGCCTTGCAACAGATGGCCGGCAAGGAAACTACCGTCACCGTTGAGCGAGACGGCAAGACCGTGGTCCTTCCCATCACCCCCACCGAGGGGGGCAAGCTCGGCTTCCAACTCAAGCCTATTACCGACATCTACCCTACCGTTTCCAACCACTACACTTTTTTCAGTTCCATCCCCAAGGGCTGGGAGATTGGCACGCGCACGCTCGGAAACTATGTCGGTTCGCTCGGACTTGTATTCTCCAAGGAGGGCGCCCAGAGCCTTGGCGGGTTCGGCGCACTCGGCTCGATGTTCCCCGACCGCTGGAACTGGCTGTCGTTCTGGGAGATAACCGCTTTCCTCTCGGTCATCCTCGCCTTCATGAACATTATCCCCATCCCGGCTCTCGACGGCGGTCACGTTCTTTTCCTGCTTTGGGAAATCATCACGCGCCGCCAGCCTTCCGAGAAGTTCCTCGAAGTGGCCCAAATGGCCGGAATGGCGTTCCTTATACTCCTCCTCGTCTATGCCAACGGTAACGACCTGTTGAGGTTCTTGAGATAATTCTTTACTGTTGTTATTGTCGTTATTGTTGTTACTGTTTTATCAACAACAACATCAATAACATCAACAACATCAACAACAGTAACAACAATAACAACACAAACAACACC
>JAFLTK010000165.1 GCA_022511505.1 Muribaculaceae bacterium | reverse complement strand
ATGCAACTCGAGATATTCGACCGTTGTTGCGACTATCTTCAACAAGGATACAACCACCACATTCTCAGGCACATACTTAACTCGACCGGAATAACACGATTTCCCGACCACCATCTCGACCTCGTGCGGCTCGGCATTTGCCTCTATGGTGTCCCCACGATGAACGACGGTTCACAGGACGGCTTGCGACTTGTTTCAAAACTGGAATCGGTCATTATCTCAATACGCAACTGGCCGGCCGGGACAACTATAGGCTACAATCGCCGCGGTGTGCTCAAGCGTGACAGCCGCATCGCTACAATCCCCGTTGGATATGCCGACGGCTACAGTCGTCACCTTGGCAACGGTAACGCCTCGATGCTCGTCAATGGCCATTTGTGTCCTACGGTCGGCAACATCTGTATGGACCTCTGCATGATTGACGTCACAGATGTCGACTGCCACGAGGGCGACCGCGTTGAGATATTCGGCCCCGATCTGCCACCCGCCGCAATCGCCTCCATTCTTGATACAATCCCCTACGAGGTCCTTACCTCGGTTTCAACCCGCGTCAAGCGCGTCTATTACCAGCAATGATTCAATAGGGTGTCCCAAAACATGGCTATCAGGAACGAGCTCAATCGCGTCCACAAAATTTTATCCTTTTGAGACGACCCCAGTTTAGAGTATAAAGGGAAACGGAAGAACCTGAGGTTCGAAATAATCTAAACCCGCTATTACCATCCATTCCATTCTTCTACCATAAACCTGAAATTTATACAAAATTTAAAACAAGTTGTTGCAAGATAGGGAGATTTACGTTATCTTTGCGGTCAGTTACAATAATTTAAATAATTTATAAAAACATCAAGAACAATGAAACCTTCCAAGAATTTGCCATTAATTCTTGCTATGGCATTGTCGGTTTCCGGTTGTATTGACAGCAATTATGACCTGTCGGATATCGATTCGACGGTCAAAGTCCCGGTAAACGACCTTGTAATCCCTATCAACATTGATGAAATCACACTCTCCAACGTGTTCAACCTTAAGGATGACTCAAAAATAAAGGAGATTAACGGGGTTTATGCTTTTGTTGAAGATGGAAACTTTTCTTCAAAAGGCGTCAACATCCCGGCTGTTCATGTCAACAGCCCTGCCATAACCCCTACGGTAGCCCAAATCTCTTTACCCGGCGGTCTGCCCGAGTCGGTTCCGGCTGACATGCAACTGACCTTTGACATCGGCGGCGAGAGTACTGCCTATGATGCAAAGACTACCGATGTGTCTGAGTTTATTGTCTCGGTTTCAAAGGCTACTACCCAATTTGACCTCGATGTTAATATCACTCTCGACGGGCTCAAAGGTATGATCAACAATCTGCGACTTAAAGGGTTGCAGATGAAACTTCCCAAAGGCTTGACCATCCAAAACGCGGGTAGCAACTACAATCCCGAGACGGGTATCTATAACGTTGGCGACGTTACCTCGACCGGGAATGTCGTCACTCTCCATTATGTGGTTACTGCTATCGACTTTGAGAAAGCCGGTGTTACATATAACTACGCAAACCACACGATGAGTTTCACTGAGGACCTGGCGCTCTCAAAAGCCACTATGGTCATTCAGGGTAGTGACATTATTGTACCCGCCTCAAAACTGCCTTCGCAGTTCTCGCTGACGACCTCGTTCCGTCTTGGAGACATCGACATCACCTCTATCACGGGGCGCATTAAGTATGACATCGACGGTGTCAGCGTCAGCGATGTATATCTCAACAATCTGCCGACTTTCTTAACCCAAGCAGGTACCGACATTAAGATTGTCAACCCCCAGATTTATCTGTCGCTGACCAATCCTCTCCATGACTATCAGCTCGAAGCCCAGACCGGACTGACAATCACCTCCTATCGCAACGACGCCGTCGAGGGGACCTACTCGCTCGACGCTCCCGGCTATTTCACCATTAAGGGCGTCAGCGGTCAAGAGAAATACAACTATTACCTATCGCCTCAGGCTGTCACCTCTCTGTATCCCGGCTATACCGGTGCGACCCACGTTGGCTATGCCGGCTTGAGCAACGTCCTCAGCGGTGACGGTATACCAACTCGCCTGTCGGTTGACTTTGTCAATCCCTGCATCCCCGAGCAGACCGTCAGCAACATCCGTCTCGGCCAAGATCTCGGTGACGTCGAGGGTAAATACACTTTCTACGCTCCCCTTGCGCTCAAAAACGGCTCTACCGTTCTATACACCGATGTTGCCGACGGCTGGAGCAGCGAAGACCTCGACGCCGTCACCATTGAGGCCCTCTCGGTCGACATGATTGTCAACACCGACATCCCCGTTGCCCTCGATTTCACCGCTTATCCTATCGACAAAAACGGCAACCGGATTGGGAACGTTGAAATCGACGGTGCCGATATCGATGCCAATGCCAAGGACCAAAAAGTAACCATCAAAATCACCGGAGAAATCCACAACCTCGACGGAATCTGCTATACAGCAACCCTGAAAGCATCGGCCGACCAGAAAGCCCTCTCGCCCGACATGACTATCAAACTGACCAACATCCGTCCCCGCGTGACCGGTTATTACGAGAAAGAACTTTAAATGATAAACACTCAATCTGAACCAATCCAATGAATTTCAATATAAAACGCGCCATCTCGACCCTTGCTCTCTCGGCCGCCTTGGCAACGACCCTGTCGGCTCAGACAACCCTTTCGGGCTATTTTGTAGACGACTACACCTACCGCTTTCAGATGAACCCCGCCTATGGAAACTCCCAAGGGTTTGTTTCCTTCCCGGGCCTTGGCAATCTGAACATCAGCATGAACGGAAACCTCCACGTTTCGAGTATCCTCTATAACCTCAACGGTCGCACAACTACTTTCCTCAACCCCGGTATCAGCACAGCCGAGGCCCTAGGCAAGTTCCACGACAAGAACCGCTTAGGTACCGACCTCCAGCTAAACATCATGTCGGTCGGCTTTAAGGCCTTGGGTGGCTACAACACCGTCAACATCAGCGCTCGCACCGCCGTCGACGCCTCGCTCCCCGGCTCGATGTTCTCCCTGCTCAAAGAAGGTCTCTCCAACCGCGAGTATCATATCGGAAATCTCAAAGCCAACGGTATCGCCTACGGTCAGATTGCCTTGAACCACTCGCGAGACATTACCCCTGACATCCGCGTTGGTGCAACTGTCAAAATCCTTCTCGGAGCCGGATATTTCAACGCCGACATGAAAGAAACCAAACTTGACCTCGGTGAGGACTCATGGCACGTGCAGACCGATGCTGAAGTTCGTGCCAGCGTCAAGGGCCTCGAGTTTGAAAAAGACTACAACGAGACGACCGGCCACGAGTATGTCAGCGGAGTCAATCTGGACGGCCCCGGCCTCAACGGCTTCGGTCTCGCCTTTGACCTCGGTGCTATCTACAAAACCCCAGTCGAGGGCCTGACCGTCAGCGCAGCCATCAACGACCTCGGTTTCATCAGTTGGAGCAACGACCTCGTTGCCACCACCAACGGAGTTAAAACCTTTGACACCGACCGCTACACCTTCAACGTCGACGACAACGCCCCCAACTCGTTTGAAAAAGAATTTGACAAGGTAAAAGACGATCTCTCAGCCCTCTACGAACTCGAGGACATGGGTAATCAAGGTGGCCGCGCCAGCGGACTACGCGCTACGCTCAACATTGGTGCCGAATACAAGTTTCCCCTCTATGACAAACTTTCTTTCGGTCTGATGAACTCGACACGCATCGCCGGTAACTTCTCGTGGACCGACTTCCGCCTGTCGGCCAACGTGGCCCCCTGCAAAATCTTCTCGGGTGGTATCAACCTTGGAGTAGGAACCTTTGGTGCAAGCTTCGGCTGGCTTGCCAACCTCCACCTGACCGGATTTAACCTCTTTATCGGCATGGACCACGTCCCCGGTAAACTCGCCAAACAGGGTGTCCCCCTTTCGTCCAACATGCAAGTCAACTTTGGTCTAAATTTCCCCTTCTGATAAAATCCTTACCAAACGCAACAAAGCGCGTCGACCCCATCGCGAGTCGACGCGCTTCGGCTATCCATTGACCCCAAACAACCGCTCCACGAATTTGATGCCATCACCGTGCGTTAACAATTATTATTGAATCAGATTCTACACATTTGTTGGAAAGTAAATGACTCAATGTTAGAAACACAATGCTCGAAACCCCAAAATGGGGTTTCGAAAATCTCTAAACCTCAAAATGAGGTTTCGGGAACTATGCTAACAACCGAAGCTGAACGTTTATCAGGCTTAGAAAAGAGGTTATCAATGAAGGAAATGGCTATTGTTACTTTAATTAGCCAAAATAATCATATCACCCTTAAAGAGTTAGCCGCCCGACCCGGAATGTCAAAAAGCACAATAGACCGCATTATTAAATCCCTAAAAGAGAAAGGAATTGTTCAACGCATAGGTGCCAAAAATAAGTCTGTATGGCATATTATATTTCCTTAGATTTATCACCGAAACAACTTGAATAACCAATATAAAATCCTTACCAAACGCAACAAAGCGCGTCGACCCACCCCATCGCGAGTCGACGCGCTTCGCGTGTAAAATTCGTCAAGCGGTCAATGGGGTCGATCGACCAGGTGAATATAGTCTGCATAGCCTTCATCCGCCATCCGGTCGAGAGGGACGAAACGCAACGCCGCGCTGTTGATGCAGTAACGCAAGCCGCCGGTCTCGGCCGGACCGTCGGGAAAAACATGCCCAAGGTGAGCGTCGGAGTGGGACGTGCGAACCTCGGTGCGCACTCGGTTGCGAGTCAGGTCGGGAAGTTCGGTCAGCAGGTCGTCGGCAATCGGTCGCGAGAACGCCGGCCAGCCGCACCCCGAGTTGAACTTGTCGGTCGAAGCAAAGAGGGGGCGCCCAGTCGTCACATCGACATAGATGCCGGGCTCAAACGTGTGGTCATACTCGTTGGTAAACGGTAACTCGGTTCCCGACTGCTGTGTGACAACCCATTGCAACGGTGTCAGTTGACGCCTAAGGGTGTCATCGTCGGGACGGTTGAACCGGTTGCCGGTTTTGCGCGCTTCGTCAAAGAGACCCGGTGAAACGTGACAATATCCACCGGGGTTTTTGACGAGGTAATCCTGATGATAATCCTCGGCCGGGTAGAAATTCTGCAATGGACCGACCTCAATCGCTGTCTTTTGGCCAATTGCTTGCTCAAGGTCACGGATGACCCTGTCGATGACGGGAGCAACAGCCGCGTCGGTATAGTAAATGCCCGTGCGATACTGAGTCCCGACGTCGCCCCCTTGGCGATTGACGCTCGTCGGGTCGATGCTCTTCAGATATAACTTGAGGAGTTGCTCTAGAGATACCTCGGCCGGATTATAAGTGACCGCCACCGTCTCGGCCGCACCAGTCGTTCCGGTGCAAACGAGTTTATAATCCGGGTTGGCCACACTGCTGTTCGCATAGCCAACCTCGGTCTTGACAACGCCGGGAACAAGTTGCATCAAGTGTTCCGTGCCCCAAAAACAACCTCCGGCCAGATAAATTGTGTTCATATCTAATGTTGTTATTGTTGTTGATGTTGTTTATGTTGTTGTTTATGTTATTGATGGTGTGAATAGTGGGTTTCTGACTCCTGTTTCTCTTTAAACTTCAACTGATCGCTTGCGAGGAGTTGAATTATCCCAACGCCACATCAAGAAACATCATCAAAGCGAAACCTATCGCAAACCCAATCGTGCCAATGTTGGAATGTTCACCCTGTTGTGTCTCGGGGATAAGTTCCTCAACCACAACATACAACATTGCTCCTGCTGCAAAAGCCAGCAGGTAGGGTAAGATAGGTGTGATAATCGACGTCAGCAAAATCGTGATGATAGCGGCAATTGGTTCGACCACACCGCTAAGAGCACCTAACGCAAATGCCCTCCGCCTGCTGTTTCCCGCCGCTCGCAGGGGCATGGACACAATCGCGCCCTCAGGGAAATTCTGGATAGCAATTCCCAGTGATAACGTCAACGCCGCAGCAAATGAGATAAACGCGTTGCCCTCCAGTGCACCTGCCAACGCCACGCCAACAGCCATCCCTTCGGGGATATTATGGATCGTGACAGCCATGACCAATTTCGAAGTCTTCGACAGATTGCTTCGCGGGCCCTCGCTCGTGTCGCTATCAACGTGCTGATGAGGAGTGAAATGGTCCAGCCCCAACAGAAACACGATGCCAAGCAAGAAACCAACCGTTGCCGGGACAACCCTGAAGATGCCATCGCTATCAGTCATCTCCATCGACGGAATCAACAATGACCACACCGACGCCGCAACCATCACACCGGCCGCAAAACCCATCAGCGCCTTCTGCAACCTCAAGTGCATCCGGTCGCTAACAAAAAATACCGTTGCCGCACCAACAACCGTGCCCAGCAACGGAACCGTCAATCCTATCAACAAACCATCATCCATCATTCGGTCATATTATTGTCGTTGTTTTTAATGCGCCCCAAATTTACACAAAATTTGCCATCTCAACAATTTTATGTAAATTTGTGACATAAATTTTCAGATATTGTCTACAACCTTTCACACCCCACGTGTATGTTAGCACTAATTGCCGAAATTATAGGATGGATTGCCACAGTGTTTCGCAGCGCAGG
>JAFLTK010000164.1 GCA_022511505.1 Muribaculaceae bacterium | reverse complement strand
GTAATGGGCAATAATTTTACCTATCATTCTTAGATTTATCTTCGCAAGGAACGTGACCTGATAAGACTTCGAAGATACACTCCGAAGGTGTGTATCTTCGGGAACTCTTTAAAGATTTTTTGAAATATTTTGATGCGGTTGCCCTGGTAAAAAGTTTAGAAATTTGGGTAATTTAGAGAAAATTGCTAACTTTGGCGAATAATTTATATCTATCAATTATTATCTCTTCTCTATTTTTATTCTATTAATTATTAATTAATGAAGATAGCAGTCATAGGCGCAGGAAATATGGGCGGCGCGATTGTCGCCGGTCTCGCCCGTTCGCGAGGTTTCAATAGGGAAAATATCTCGGTCTCCAACCCGTCGACCGATAAACTCGATGCGCTCGCCGAGGCTTACGACGGCATTTATACCACGACCGTCAACACCGAGGCTGTCATCTCGGCTGACCTTATCATCCTGGCTGTCAAGCCGTGGCTGGTCGAGAAAGTCGTCCGCGAGATAGCGCCGACCCTCGATTTCTCGTGCCAGATGCTGATGTCGCTCGCCGCCGGTGTTACATTGGCGCAGTTAGGTGAATGGGTTGGCGAATACACCGACCTTGAACCGATACTTTTTCGCTGCATGCCCAACACGGCTATCGCCGTGGGGCGCTCGATGACGTTCATTTCGGCCAGTGGCGCTACCGACGACGAGATTGACAGCGTCCGCGCCGTGTTTGACAACCTCGGCCGCGCGGATGTCATTCCCGAGACGATGCTCCCGGCGGCTACCGCCTTGTGTTCGTGTGGCATAGCCTACGCGATGCGCTATGTTCGTGCGGCTCAGGAGGGAGGCGTTGAGATGGGCTTCTACCCCGACCGTGCCCGCGACTATGTGTTGCAGACGATGCTTGGCGCCGTCAAACTGATGATGTCAACCGGCAACCATCCCGAGGTCGAAATCGACAAGGTGACGACTCCCGGCGGCGTTACCATTAAAGGACTCAATGCAATGGAGGAGGCCGGGTTCTCAACGTCGGTTATCAAAGGATTGCGTGCATCGGTAAAAGTCTGAATATTATGTCGGTAAATAAAGTCATACTGTTGGGCAACGTCGGCAAGGACCCGGAGGTCAGATATGTCGACACTCAGCCTGTTGCCTCTTTCCCTTTGGCAACCAACGAGCGCGCCTATACGACGGCGGCCGGTGTCACCATCCCCGAGCGTACCGAATGGCACAACATCGTCCTCTGGGGCAAACAGGCCGAAATGGCCGAGAAATATATACGCCGCGGCACGCGCCTCTATCTCGAGGGAAAAATGCGCACCCGCACATGGGTCGACCGCACCTCTATCTCCCACACTATCACCGAGGTATATGTCGACACGTTTGAAATCTTATCACGCTCATAACTCAAAATAATCATAAAAATGTCTACCAAAAATCATCACAACGGGGCCGATGATATCCCCGAGGCCATCTATCAAGACGCCGACCCGATATCGCTCCCCGAAAATGCGTTCCGTCAACTCGGCGAGGACGAGGAGTATCGACCGCTGATGCATCCGGCGCGCGACTATGCCGAGGTTACGCCCTATTCGGTTTCGATGGGTCTTATTCTCGCCGTTGTCTTCAGTGCCGCCGCTGCCTACCTGGGTTTGCGCGTTGGTCAGGTCTTTGAGGCCGCAATTCCTATCGCCATCATCGCCGTTGGTCTCTCGGGCGCACTCGGCAAGAAGAATCCCCTTGGCCAGAACGTTATCATTCAGTCGATTGGCTCCTGCTCGGGCGTTATCGTTGCAGGTGCCATCTTCACCCTCCCGGCGCTTTTCATCCTTCAAGAGACGCTCGGCGACCAGATAACCGTCTCGTTTATAGAAATCTTCCTCAGTTCGCTCCTTGGCGGTATCTTGGGTATATTGTTCTTTATCCCGTTCCGTAAATACTTTGTCAAGGATATGCACGGCAAATACCCGTTCCCCGAAGCAACCGCAACGACTCAGGTGCTTGCCTCGGGAGCAAATGCCAAAGGATCGGGCAAACAGGCTCTTACGCTCGTTGTTGCATCGCTTATCGGTGGTGTCTATGACTACATCGTGGCAACATTCGGCTGGTGGGCCGAGGTACTGACCTCGACTGCAACACAGTGGGGCACATCGCTCGCCGAGAAAACTCGACTGGTGTTCTCGTGCAACACTGGCGCCGCTCTTCTCGGTCTGGGTTACATCGTCGGTCTCAAATATGCTTTCGTCATCTTTGCCGGTTCAATCTTCGTATGGTGGATTATCATCCCGCTCATGGGCACCTACGGTTCGCCCGAGTTGCAGGCGCTTGCACCTCAGGCAATTTTTAGCGACTATGCTCGCATGATTGGTATCGGCGGTATCGCTATGGCCGGCGTCATCGGCATCGTCAAGTCGTGGCCCATCATCTGTCAGGCCGTGGGTCTCGCAGGACGCGAGTTCAAGGGTAGCGCCGAGGGAGTGAAGACCGTCCGCTGGCAGCGCGACCTGTCGATGAAACATGTAATTTTCTTCATCGGCATTGCTCTTGTGGCCGTGCTTGTGTTCTTCTGGCTGGGTGTTATCGGCACTTTCTGGCAGGCGCTTGTTGCTTGGGTAGTTGTTACAGTTATTGCGTTCCTGTTTACAACCGTTGCCGCCAACGCTATCGCCATCGTTGGCAGCAACCCGGTCAGCGGCATGACCTTGATGACTCTCATCGTCGCCTCGGCAATATTCGTTTCAATCGGTCTCAGCGGCCCCTCGGGCATCGTTGCCTCGATGGTAATCGGTGGCGTTGTCTGCACGGCTCTCTCGATGGCCGGCGGCTTTGTCACCGACCTCAAGGTTGGTTACTGGCTCGGCTCGACTCCTCGCAAACAGGAGTCATGGAAATTCCTCGGCACTTTTGTATCGGCTGCAACAGTCGGTGGCGTTATCTTGCTGCTTAACAACGTTTACGGCTTCACCGGCGACAACGCTCTCGTTGCTCCTCAGGCTAACGCGATGGCTAAGGTAATTGAGCCGCTGATGATGGGCGGCAACACTCCCTGGATTCTCTACATGGTCGGTGCAATCCTCGCGCTGATTCTCAATTGGCTCGGCGTACCGGCGCTGGCGTTCTGCCTCGGTATGTTTATTCCGTTGCATCTCAACACTCCGATGCTCGTCGGCGGTGCCGTATCATGGTGGGTCGGCTCGCGCTCAAAAGACAAGGCTGTCAATGACGCACGTCGCGACCGCGGTACGCTCATTTCGTCGGGTCTTATTGCCGGCGGCGCTCTCTTCGGCGTCTTTGCCGCGCTGACCCAGTTTGTCGGTTTCCACTATGAAAACCCCATCGACCCGCTCGTTACCCAAATTCTCGGCGTCATTGCCTACGTTGCTCTTATCGCCTATGTCGCTTGGGACAGCATGAGAGTCAACAAGCAGTAACTGTCCTGTTTTTAGTGTTTTTAGTGTTTTTATTGTTGTTATTGTTTTTATTGTTGACAACATCAACAACACCAACAACACCAACAACAATAACATCATCAACAACACCAACAACATCAACAACATTCTCCCCGTGAGGCTTGACCGTCAAATTCTTGCTATCGCGTTGCCGGCGATTGTCACCAACATCACCACCCCGCTCCTTGGGTTGATGGACGTGGCAATCACCGGTCATCTTGGACGTGCCGAATATATTGCCGCCATTGCCGTTGGTGGCAATATATTCAATATGCTCTACTGGATTTTCTCCTTCTTGCGTTCGGGAACTTCGGGATTGACTGCGCAAGCCTACGGGGCAGGTGACACTCAAGCGTTCAGCCGCGTGTTTTTCCGCTCGCTGGTTGTGGCAGTCGCTCTCGGAGCAGCCATTCTGCTGTGTCAACGTCCTGTTGTCGAGATATTTGTCAAGTGGATGGATGTCACGGGCGACACAGCACTGTTCACCCGACAATATTTTGAAATCCTTGTGTGGGGCGCCCCGGCTTTCTTGTGTACCTACTCTATCTCCGGGTGGTTTATCGGCATGCAGGACTCGCGCAGTGCTATGTGGATGTCGCTGGCAATCAACGTTATAAATATGGCGGCAAGTCTCTTGCTTGTCATTGTCTTTGATATGAAAATCGAGGGCGTTGCTGCCGGCACGCTGATTGCCCAGTGGTCAGGCCTCGCTATCGGGGCCGTCCTTGTTGCCAAGCGCTACACACTGAGCCGTGTCAAGTTTAGCGACCTGATGGAGCGCAACGAGTTTGGCCGCTTTTTCCGCGTGAGTCGCGACCTGTTTTTACGAACCGTCTGTCTCGTGGCTGTAACGCTCTGGTTCACTCGTGTCGGCGCATCGCAAGGCACCGTCATGCTTGCCGCCAACACCTTGCTGATGCAGTTCTTCCTGTTTTTCAGCTACTTTACCGATGGTTTTGCCTACGCCGGCGAGGCGCTTGCCGGCCGCTACATTGGCGAAAAGAACGGGGAGAGGTTTCGCGCTGCTGTGTCGCGGTTGATGATGTGGGGACTCGGCGTTGCGTTATTGTTTGTTGCCATCTACGGCTTTGGCGGGACGCTGTTCCTCCGTTTGCTTAGCGACGATGCCGGCGTGGTTGCCGTCGCCGCCGATTTCCGCTGGTGGATTGTACTGATGCCGTTGACCGGCTTTGCCGCCTTTGTTTATGACGGCGTCTTTGTCGGCGCCACCGAGGCACGCCATCTACTTGGCTCGATGATAGTCTCGGCTGCAATTTTCTTTGGCACATACCTCTTGCTGTTCCCGCGCATGGGAAATCACGGCCTTTGGATAGCGTTTCTGCTCTATCTCTTGGCCCGCGGCGTCTATCTGGCAATTCAATGTCGACGTCTTGTTGCTTTTCACGCAAAAAATGTGTAATTTTGCGGTCTAATTACCTTATATAGATGAAAAGAATACGCAACTTCTGCATCATTGCCCATATTGACCACGGCAAGTCGACGCTTGCCGACCGTCTCCTTGAATTTACCAGCACCGTCGTCGGCAAAGACCTTCAGGCTCAGGTCCTTGACGACATGGACCTGGAGCGCGAAAGGGGCATCACTATAAAAAGCCACGCTATCCAGATGAGTTATCACCTTGATGGCGAAGATTATACGCTCAATCTTATTGACACCCCGGGACACGTTGACTTCTCCTACGAGGTTTCTCGCTCCATCGCCGCCTGTGAGGGCGCGTTGCTGATTGTCGATGCCTCACAAGGTATTCAAGCCCAGACGATTTCCAATCTTTATATGGCCATCGACAATGACCTCGAGATTATCCCCGTCATCAACAAGGTCGACCTCGAGAGCGCCAAACCCGACGAGGTGGAGGACCAAATTGTTGACCTGCTCGGTTGCAAGCGCGAGGAGATAATCCGTGCGTCGGGCAAGACGGGCGTGGGCGTTGAGGATATTTTGCGTGCAATTGTCGAGCGAGTGCCCGCTCCTGTGGGCGATGTCGACGCTCCGTTGCAGGCGCTCATCTTTGACTCGGTGTTCAACCCGTTCCGCGGCATCATCGCCTACTTCAAGATTGTCAACGGCACGATTAGCAAGAACGATTTCGTCAAGTTTATGGCGACCGGCAAGGAGTATCATGCCGACGAAATCGGCGTGCTCAAACTCGACATGCAACCCACCGACACCCTCTCGGCCGGCAACGTCGGTTATATCCTCTCGGGTATAAAAACCTCGCGCGAGGTCAAGGTTGGCGACACCATCACCCATGTCAACAATCCCGCCGACAAGGCTATTGACGGCTTTGAAGAAGTAAAACCCATGGTGTTTGCCGGTGTGTATCCTATTGAAACCGAAGACTTTGAGAACTTGCGTGCATCGCTCGAAAAATTGCAGTTAAACGACGCGTCGTTGACGTTCCAGCCCGAGTCATCGGTTGCCCTCGGCTTCGGCTTCCGTTGCGGCTTCCTTGGCCTGCTCCACATGGAAATCATTCAGGAGCGCCTTTCGCGTGAGTTTGACATGGAGGTCATCACAACCGTCCCCAACGTTAGTTACATCGTCTACGACAAGAAAGGCAACTCGACCGAGGTCCACAATCCGTCGGGCCTTCCCGAACCGACCCTCATTGACCACATCGAGGAGCCATATATCCGCGCAACTATCATCACGGCAGCCGATTATATCGGCCCGATTATGACCCTCTGCCTCGGCAAGCGAGGCGAACTCGTTAAACAGGAGTATATCTCGGGCAACCGAATGGAGATGACCTTTGATATGCCCCTCGGCGAAATCGTCATCGACTTCTATGACAAACTGAAAAGTATCTCCAAGGGATACGCATCGTTTGACTATCATCTCCACGACTTCCGCGAGTCGAAACTCGTCAAACTCGACATTTTGCTCAACGGCGAGAGTGTCGACGCCCTGTCAACGCTGACCCACGTCGACAACGCCGTCACCTTCGGCCGTCGCATGTGTGAAAAACTCAAGGAACTGATTCCTCGCCAGCAGTTTGACATCGCCATTCAAGCCGCCATCGGTGCCAAGATTATCGCCCGCGAGACCATCAAGGCCGTGCGTAAAGACGTGACCGCCAAGTGTTATGGTGGCGACATCTCGCGAAAGCGCAAACTCCTCGAGAAGCAGAAGAAAGGCAAGAAGCGCATGAAACAAATCGGCTCGGTCGAAGTGCCTCAAAAAGCCTTCC
>JAFLTK010000163.1 GCA_022511505.1 Muribaculaceae bacterium | reverse complement strand
GATGAACACCGGTTCAAATATCTATCTCCAAGACCTTACGCTCAAGAATGACCTCGACTACTATGCAACTATCGCCGGCCAACAGGTAGGCGGTCGCGCCGTGGCATGGTGGGACAAGGGCCCGAAGACCATCTGTAAGAACGTGCGTCTCCTCTCACACCAGGATACATATTATAGCAACAACGACCTCGGCCAGTACTACTGGACCGACTGTGACGTGCATGGCACCGTCGACTTCTTCTGTGGCGAGGGCCGCATGTATTATGAGAACTCGACTATCACTGTCGAGATGCGCAACTCCAACGGTAAGGGAGAATGTACGCTGACCGCACCCGCAACCATCGCATCCGAGCCCTACGGCTATGTGTTCAACAACTGTAAGGTTGTCAACTATGCCGAGAAATACAATTTCGGCCGCGCATGGAACAATGACCCGCGTTGTGCTTTCATCAACACGACCCTCGATGACCCCTCTAAACTGAACGCAACTCGCTGGAACTACAACGGCATCAATGCCGCCGCAAAATGCTTCGTTGAGTTTAATACAATGGATGCCAGCGGCAAGAACGTCACTCCCGAGTCAAACGTCCTCACGTTTGCCAAGGGCGACGTAAGTTACACATATAATACTATAATGACTGCCGACGAGGCTGCCGAGTATGCTATTGAAAAGGTGTTCCCCGATTGGAATCCTCGTGAACTCGCCGCACAGGTTGACGCTCCCGCCGCCAAACTCGAGAATGGCATCCTCAGTTGGGAAGCCAAAGACGGCGCCAATGGCTATGGTCTCTACAAGAACGGCCAACTCCTCGCCATCGTAACCACCGGCACAACCTACGCCGTGGGCGAAGTTGCTGATAACGATACCTTTGCAATTCGCTCAATCAACTCGATGGGTGGCCATGGTGTTGCCGCCGTGGTTGGCAACGGAGCCGGCGTTACCGAGGTTGATGCCGATGCAACAGTTGTCGGCACCGTGCGTTACAATCTTCAGGGTATCGCCGTCGACAGCAGTTACAAAGGCTCTGTCATCACCGTCGAGACCCTCAGCAACGGACAAACCGTTGTAACAAAGCAAATTAACCGCTAAATCCCTGTTCTCCCAATAACAATGGGCAATACGCGTCCAAGGCGTGTATTGCCCATATTTATTTTTAAACGTGCGGTATTTTTGCTTAAATTTTCAAAATTTCTTATTTAAATTTTGGTGAATGAAAATATTGTTGTAAATTAGCGATATCGTTTTGTCGAAGGTTGCTCAACACTGGAAGACTCGATTTTTTTTCAAGTCCGGAGACAACAATCACGGCACGATATGTGTTATAGAAGTAAACAACCAATTTGTATTTAAAAACAAAACAGTCATGAAACCCTTACACATCGTATTAGCAGTTATTGGCGGTGCTATCGCCGGTGCAACAGTTGGTCTTCTTATGGCTCCCGAAAAGGGCGAGCGCACTCGTGAGAACATCGTTAAATATCTCAAGGAAAAAGGCATCAAGTTGAAAAAGAGCAAGATCGAGGAACTTGCCGACGAGATTGCCGAGGAACTTGAAAAGGCTTAAATATTCAACTTTTGCGAGTTCAATGGATTTTTTTGAACTTGTAAATTAATAACTCTCAAATTCCATAGAGATGAATCTGAACGTTTTGTATGCATTTTTGGGTGGTGCTATTGTAGGTGCCGGTGCAGCAATCCTTTTCGCCCCCGAGAAGGGTTCTGATATCCGCGAACGCATCAAAGAGTGCCTTCGCCGCAAGGGTTTGATTTGTAGCGAGGACGAGATTGACGCGCTTGTCGAGCAACTGACAACCGAAATCGACGACTAACCGACCACCTCAAGAATAGTCACGCCGACCTTGTGGCAGAAAATCTTAACGACTTTCGCGCCTTGTGTCTGTGTCAAGGCACGAGGTGCGGAATTTGTGTGTAGATTGTTTGATTACTTGCGGTTTGACGATTTATTTCAATCAAAATTTGCGATATGAGTAAAACAGGAGAATCGGCTCTGACAACACTGTTGAAAGAAGCCAAAACCTATCTTGAACTGAACGTTGAGAACGTCAAATTGACAGCAGCCGAGAAGACGGTGAAACTTCTCTCGATGCTTGCTTTGGTTGGTCTAATTGCTTTCTTCGGCCTCTTGGCGCTCGTGTTTATTTCGCTTGCCATTGGCGGTTTTATCGCCTCGGCAATCGGTGCTGGATGGGCTTTTGTCATCGTTTGTGGCGCATACCTGATTATGATGATGCTCGTCATTGTGTTCCGCAACCAGTTGGTAATAAATCCGGTGTCTCGGTTTATAACCAAACTTTTCTTATCTTGACATCATAACCCCGTGACCTATGAGTAAGTTTGAAGAAAATAAAGCCGAACATCGCAAGGACCCAAACTGGAAAGGCTACACGCTTGAAGAGTTGATGTATCAACGTGCCTACACGGCCGCTCGCATTGAGATTCAAAAACAGCGCCTCGTCACCAACTATAACGAGTTGAGCAACGCCCACTCGAGCATCAGCGGGTTTTCGCTCGTGCGTCGGTTAACATCGGGTTTCTCTTATTTTGACATCGCTATTTATGCGTTCAAGATTGGGCGCGGAATATTCCGCGGAATCCGTCGTCTGCGTCGCTGACCCTTTTTATTTCCCCTTTTTTATTCTTGCACATTATATAACTGGTATCAACACCGATGAATAACTATTATGAAGTGGTTGTCACGCTGTCGCTTTGCAGCGAGACGGCCGCTGATATACTTGCGGCTATCCTTGCCCCGATTGGGTTTGAATCTTTTGTTGCCGATGAAACAGGAGTTACGGCCTACATCCGCGAGGCCGATTGGGATCGTCAGGCGATTGACAACGTCCTTGCCGAGTTCCCGTTGCCCGATGTAACGGCAACAATTTCACGCGCCGACCTTATCCCGGGACAAGATTGGAACAGCGAGTGGGAGAAAAACTATTTCAAGCCCATTGTGGTAGATGATAAATGCGTGATACACAGTTCGTTTCACGTCGACTATCCAACGGCTCAATATGACATTGTCATTGACCCGAAGATGGCATTTGGAACCGGTCACCATGCCACGACCTCGCTCATCCTTGAGCAATTGCTGTCGATGGATTTCGACGACCGGACGAGCGTTCTTGATATGGGCACCGGCACCGGCATCTTGGCTATCTTGACAGCTATGAAAGGAGCCGGACATGTTGCCGGCATAGAGATTGACGAGGCCGCATATCAGAACGCGCTTGAGAACGTCGCGCTCAACAACGTTCCGTCGGTCAAACTTTACCACGGCGACGCAAGTCTGCTAACTGAGGTTACCGCCAACCATCCCGTCGACCTCTTTATTGCCAATATTAACCGCAATGTAATCACGGCCGACATCGACCGCTATGCCGCCACAATGCGTCCCGGGGCAACCATGCTGCTCAGCGGCTTCTATGAGGAGGATATACCGGTCGTCGCCGAGGCTGCCGATAGGGTAGAGCTTACCGTAACAGGCCACTCAGTCAAAGACCGCTGGACTTGTCTGCGCCTTGTCAAGCAGTAAAGACTCGCTAAAAAACAAAAAAATTTATTGCAAAATATCAATTTTCAAATATTTGTATTAATTTTGTAGTCGCAAATGAACGGCACGCGCCATCCGTAGGGCGTTGCTATCTGTTTAATTTATTGACTTTCAGATGATTAATATCACATTTCCTGACAATAGCGTCAAGACCTACGACGCCGGAGTCACTCCGCTGGAGATTGCAAACTCGATAAGCCCCAAACTTGCTAAAGAGGTTCTCGCAGCGTCGGTTAACGAACAAGAATGGGATTTATCGCGCCCCATCACCGAGGATGCAGCGATTAAACTTTTTAAATGGGAAGACGCCGAGGGCAAACATGCCTTCTGGCACAGTTCGGCACACCTTCTTGCCGAGGCTCTGCAAGAACTTTATCCCGGTGTGAAATTTGGTATCGGCCCGGCCGTAGAGACAGGTTTCTACTATGACATCGACCCGGGTGAGCACACCATTACTGCCGCCGATTTCCCCAAAATCGAGAAGAAAATGCTTGAACTCGCCCGTCAGAAATCTGACATCGTACGCGCTGACATTTCAAAGGCCGACGCCCTCAAGATGTTTGGTGACCGTGGCGAGGAATATAAATGTGAACTGATAAGCGAACTCGAAGACGGCCACATTACCACTTATACTCAAGGTGCGTTTACCGACCTTTGTCGTGGTCCGCACTTGCCTAACACCGGTGCTATCAAGGCCGTAAAAATCACTTCGCTTGCCGGCGCATACTGGCGAGGCGACGAGACGCGCAACCAACTTGTTCGCGTCTATGGTATTACGTTCCCCAAGCAGAAAATGCTTGATGAATACCTTGTTATGCTCGAAGAGGCCAAGAAACGAGACCATCGCAAACTCGGCAAGGAAATGGAACTCTTTGCATTCTCACAGCGCGTTGGTGCCGGTCTGCCGCTTTGGTTGCCCAAAGGTGCCGCTCTGCGCGACCGTCTCGAGCAGTTCCTGCGTCGCATCCAGCGTCGCTATGGCTATCAGCAGGTTATCACTCCCCACATCGGCAACAAGCAGCTTTATGTGACTTCGGGTCACTATGCAAAATATGGCAAAGACTCGTTCCAACCCATCCACACACCCGAAGAGGGCGAGGAATATTTGCTCAAACCGATGAACTGCCCTCATCACTGTGAAATCTTCCGTGCCGCTCCTCGCAGTTACCGCGACCTGCCTTTGCGCCTCGCTGAGTTTGGCACCGTCTATCGCTATGAGCAGAGCGGAGAACTCCACGGTTTGACACGCGTTCGCGGTTTTACGCAGGACGACGCCCATATCTTCTGCGCCCCCGACCAGATTAAAGATGAGTTCCTCAAGGTTATGGATATCATCTTCTATATCTTCAAGGCTCTGAAGTTTGAAAACTATGAGGCTCAAATCTCTTTGCGTGACCCTGCCCACAAAGAAAAATATATAGGTACCGACGAGAACTGGCATCTTGCCGAAACCGCCATCATTGAGGCTTGTCAGGAGAAGGGTATAAATGCCCGCACCGAACTCGGCGAAGCGGCTTTCTACGGTCCCAAACTCGACTTTATGGTCAAGGATGCACTCGGTCGCCGTTGGCAACTTGGCACTATTCAGGTTGACTACAACTTGCCCGAGCGATTTGACCTCGAGTACACCGGCGCCGACAATGCAAAGCATCGTCCGGTAATGATTCACCGTGCGCCGTTCGGCTCGATGGAGCGATTTGTCGCTGTGCTGCTCGAACATACAGCAGGTCGTTTCCCCCTGTGGCTTGCACCCGATCAGGTTGTCGTTCTCCCCATCAGCGAGAAGTTCAACGACTACGCCCGCGAGGTTGCCGCCGAACTTGACAAGCATGACATCCGTGCCTTTGTCGATGACCGCAACGAGAAGATTGGCAAGAAAATTCGCGATAATGAGCTGCGTCGCATCCCCTATTTGGTGATTGTTGGCGAAAAAGAAGCACAAAATGGCGAAGTTTCTGTAAGAAAACAAGGTCAAGGTGACCAAGGTTCAATGAAAATTGCTAACTTTGCCGAGCAATTGACAAAAGAAGTCAACGAAATGATCAATCAATAACCCATAATTCCTGAATGCAGAACAAACCTTACCGTCCCGCGAGTCCCTCGCCACGCCCTAATGCGGCAGGACAAAACCGCCGTCAAGACCGAAACGCAAAGCAAGAACCCTACGCTGTCAACGAGCGCATCCGTGCCCGTGAGGTGCGTTTGGTCGGCGACAATGTAACCCCGGGAATTTATTCGATCCAGGAAGCGCAACAGATTGCCGACAATCTGGAACTTGATTTGATTGAGATTTCTCCTACCGCCGAGCCGCCTGTCTGCAAAGTCCTTGACTACCAGAAATTCCTTTATCAGCAGAAGAAGCGTCAGAAGGAACAGAAGGCTAAGGCGACCAAGGTCGTTGTTAAGGAAATCAGATTTGGACCGCAGACCGATGACCATGACTACAATTTCAAGTTAAAGCATGCCATCGGCTTCCTCCAAGAGGGCGCAAAAGTAAAAGCCTACGTGTTCTTTAAAGGTCGTTCAATCCTGTTCAAAGAGCAAGGCGAGGTTCTCCTCCTACGTTTTGCCAACGACCTCGAGGAATATGGAAAAGTGGAGCAGATGCCCCAACTCGAGGGTAAGCGAATGATTATCATGCTTACTCCCAAAAAGAAATAATTAAAAATTCAATACCCCGCCGCGAGTCGGCAATGGGTAGCCACATAATTATACCATCTATTTAATTTCAAACAAAATGCCAAAGATTAAGACTAATTCCGGTGCCAAAAAGAGGTTCGCCCTTACCGGATCAGGAAAGATCAAGAGAAAACATGCCTTCAAGAGCCACATTCTGACCAAGAAGACCAAGAAGCAGAAACGCAACTTGACCCACTTCGGCACTGTAGCCAAGGTTGATGCCGGCAACGTGAAGGAACTCCTCGGCTTGAAGTCATAAAAGACGAGTCGTTTCACTCTTGACGCGCTGCGGGACCGCGCCTGTAATTTTCATCCCTGAATTGCCCCGCTATAATCTTACAAATCATTTATTAACCGAATGAACAGCCTCTAAAGAGCATTTTCAGCCGCTGTCATTCAAAACATTTTATTGAAATGCCAAGATCAGTAAATCATGTAG
>JAFLTK010000162.1 GCA_022511505.1 Muribaculaceae bacterium | reverse complement strand
AGCATTTCATTCGTAACGAAAAGGTCGTGGGTTCGAGTCCCACTCGCGGCTCCCGTTCCAGTCTTGTCACTATCTCAATAGTGGCAAGACTACTTTAATTTCATTCAACCACCACCATCATCAACAACATCAACAACAATAGAAACAACAATAACATCTGAACTGCATGAAACGTCCTATTATCATCCAAAGCAAACTGATGCCCAAAGGGATATGCCTCAACCTGTTTGGCACATTCTGGGCACGCGACACCCGCTGGATTGACCGCTATGTGGTCAACCACGAGCGCATACACACAGCCCAAATGCGTGAACTGCTTTTCATACCTTTTTACATTCTCTACGGGATTGAATATATCTTTCGGTTGCTCCGGTATCGCAACCGCTCGGCAGCCTATCGCAACCTGTCGTTTGAGCGCGAGGCCTACACCAACGGCAACGACCTGACCTACTTGTCACAGCGCCGACACTTCGCCTGGGTCAACTATCTTCGTCGTCAGAAATAACAGCGCCATCAGCGCGGGATAATGATGCGCTCGCCAAGGATGTGGGCAAACTGCTGTTTAATGGCGTTCAGTTCGCTGATGCGTGTCATCAGCGCCGGGATTTGCGCGCGCATCGTTTCGGGCGTCTTGCACGCCTCTTTCATCTGCTCCTTGACGAGGTTGATTTCACAGTCGATAATCGCCGCCTTCAGTTCATGGATAGCGCGGGGAACAACCTCGGTCAGACGGTCGAGTTCGGTCAACACCTTGGAATATTTGGTGTGAACCTTGGATAGCACATAGCGGTCGCTGACAAGGTCGGCAGTCAGTCGGCGCATATCGTCGTCGGGCGACGACGCCAGAATCCGCTCGACGTAGTTGACGGCAAACTCGGTCTCCTTCTCGGCGTCCTCGCGGTCGAGCCGTTCCTCGAGTTCGCGCTCGAGCGACTCAATCATAGCCATGTTGGTCGCGCCGGTGCGAATCTGCTCGATGCCCTGCCTACGTCCCTCTTCACGCTCAGCCGCTATCTGCTCGCGGTAGCGCGTCAAGTCGGGTTGCCATGTTGTATTGAAGATATTGCTCACCTCGGCAAGCGCGCGGGCATAGAGCACAGTTTCAAACTTGATGCCGTCGTTCGACATTTCGCCGTTGATATACTCATAAACAGTTAACGGCCAGACGTTTTCATTCTCATCAACCCACTGGGCAAACGCGACCATGCCATATTTCAGCACCAGCCTGATGACCTCTTTCTCAAACGGCAATAGGAACCGCGCCTTGCGTCCCTCGGCCGACAACGCGTGGGTGCCCGCAATCTGCTGAATTTCTTGCGATGGGCCGGCATCTGCGGTCGCTTGTCCGGTGCCATCGACGGGCTGTGTCGAGCCGTCCGTTTGCTGACTCGCTGTGCCACCCTCGGCCGGCAACTGCTCCATACCGCCTGAAATCTGCTCCTCGCGGCGCAACTTCATCGCATGTTCCTGGCCTAACTTGTTGACCTGCAACGACACAACTTTATCGTCGACACCGAGCAAGTGGGAGCACGTCGTGATATAGACGTTGCGAGCAACCGGGTCGGCAACGAGCGAAATCGACTTGACAATATCGTTGATAACCTGGGCGCGGCGCAGCGGGTCGTTGCCGGCATCCCTGAGCAGCGTGTTGACCTTGAAGCGAATAAAGTCTATCTCGTTTTGTTTGATATACTCCTCAACTTCGCTCGACGAGTGGGTCTGGGCAAACGAGTCGGGGTCCTCCCCCGGGGGTAGGCTGAGCACCTTGATGTTCATCCCCTCGAGCAAAAGCATGTCGATGCTGCGCAACGACGCTTTCACTCCGGCGGCATCGGCGTCATAGATGACGGTAATATTGTTGGTAAAGCGGTGTATCAGGCGCACTTGCTCGGCAGTCAGTGACGTTCCGCTCGACGCGACTACGTTTTCAACGCCCGCCTGATGCATCGAGATGACATCCATATAGCCCTCGACAAGGATACACTTGTCGGCCTTGACAATCGCCTGACGCGAGTGATACAGACCATAGAGTTCACGGCGCTTGGAGTAGATGAGCGATTCTGGAGAGTTGACATACTTGGCCATCGACTTGTCCTTGCGCAACGTGCGGCCGCCAAACGCCACCACTTTGCCCGACACCGAGAGCACCGGGTAGATAACGCGACCGCGGAAGCGGTCATAGACTCGACCGCTGTCGCTGCGGCTACACAGGCCCGTTTTCAGCAGATAATCAAGACTATAACCCTTGCGCGTAGCCGCGTTATAGAGGTCGGTACTATCTTCAAGAGCATAGCCAAGGTGGAACCGCTTGATCATCTCGTCGCTGATGCCACGCTCGCGGAAATAGGCCAACCCGATGTTGCGACCATCCTGAGTGTCGACCAGATTGTAGGCGAAATGGTCCATCGCCATCTTGTTGACCGCCAGCATGCTCTCGCGCTCGGTCTCGGCGATGCGCTCGGCGTCAGTCATCTCATGTTCCTCGACCTCGATGTTATACTTCTTGGCCAGATAGCGCAAAGCCTCCTGATAGCTCATGCTCTCGAGTTCCATCAGGAAATTAATCGCGCTCCCGCCCTTGCCACAACTGAAACACTTGCAGATACCCTTGGCCTTGGACACCGAAAACGACGGCGTCCGCTCATTGTGGAACGGACACAGCCCGATGTAGTTGGCCCCGCGACGCCGCAAGGTCACAAAGTCGCTCACGACATCGACAATATCGACAGCGTCAAGGATGCGTTGAACTGTTTCGCGATTAATCTTTCTCATTCTGCCAACAAAATTAGCAAAAATCCACCAATCCACCAAACCACCCAACAGCCGGCAACCCCATCAAAAAATTTAAAAGTTCACGAATACATTCAGAGAGAGTCTTTTTGTGACTGTCTCATCAGAACTCGTCCATTGCGAAGAGAAATCCAAGAATAATAGGTATAATTATAGTCCGGTGTTGTTGATTTTCTATCATTTTAAATCTGGACATCTTACTGATATTCAGCATATTTAAGTCTATAATTGTTAATTTCTCAGCTATCAGCTTTTCAATAGGCAAATTACACGTTGACCTCGTGAAACAAATTTTAACCATTCGGTTACAAAATTTTCTGATTAATGTTTTGCCTGTTCATAAAAAAGGTATAAATTTGTCCCAAAATTTATGCATAATTAAATTGCAATCACATGAATATAAAAAAACCACTTCTTCTACTATGTCTAGCATTCGCAGCAATAGCGTCCAAGGCCGAGACAATGCCTGTAATGAAAATTGAATATGACGAGTCTGCGTTAAACTATGACACATACATCAAAGGTAAGATGACGTTGACCGATGTGGATGGTTCGGTTGTCACACTAAACACTCAGTTTAAGACACGCGGCGCGACCGCGCGCATGTATCCCATGAAGCCGGCGCTCAACATGAAGTTGCGCGACGAGATGGATGCAAGCCTTGACTACAACCTCCTTGGACTGCGTGAAGCATCGTCTTTCATCCTCGACGCAATGGCAATCGACCGAATCAATATGCGCAACCGCGTTTGTTTCGACATCTGGAACGATTTCTCTAAACTCCCCTACGAGAGCGACTTTGAGGGCCGCAACGGCACCGTCGGCAAGTTTGTCGAAATGTATATCAACGACACCTACAAAGGCATCTACTGTGTTACCGACAAAATCAACCGCAAACTCTTGAACCTCAAGAAGCCTAAGACCAACGACGACGGCTCGCTGCAGCAGGTTCGCGGCGTTCTCTACAAGCACGGCACCAATGACATCGAGGATCAGAACAACCCCGGTTTCTTTGTCGACAATACTGTCTACATCCCTCAGTGGCACGATGCATGGGAGCTCCACGAACCCGAAGATTTCCCTTGTGAAGAAGCATGGCAACCACTCGTTGACCTTTACAACAACTCCAACTTTGACAACTTTGACTATGTCAAGGAGCATTTCTATTTGGAGAATCTTGCCGACTATACCATCCATTTGATGGCCCTCAGCATCTCTGACAACTGGGGTAACAAAAACAAATATTTCTCGATTGTCAACATTGCCGGCGACGACCCTGACACTCGCTTTGTCGTAACCCCTTGGGACCTCGACACCTCCCTTGGCGGCGAGTATGACGGCTCGAAATATGACGGCGACTATCTCCACTGGCCAATCGAGGATATCGTAAAGAGCGCTCCGCTGCCTTTTGCAGCCGCAATGCGTAGCGACGAGTTCCACAACATCATGCGCACTCGCTGGATCGAAGGCCGCTCCGGTGCCCTATCGATTGAAAGCGTCAAGAGCCGTCTTCAGGCCTACGCCGACCTTTTTATCAGCAGCGGCGCTTGGCAACGCACCGTCGAGCACTGGGCCGACAAAGAGGACGACTACTGCGAGATGTATGTCAACGACCTTCAGAAAGAAGTCGACTTGATTGGCAAGTGGTATGAAAACCGCTTTGCCGAGATGGACGAGTACTTTCAAGTAGCCGGCGTTGAAAACGTCAGCATCGACAACAATCGCGCTGAGACCGAAATCTACACCGTAGACGGCATCCGCGTCAACGAGACCGTGCCCGGCAACATTTACATCGTGCGCAAGGGCCAAAACGTTGAAAAACTCATTGCTAAATAACCTAACATAATAATATAACACAACACAACTCGAGCCGACGTGAACCTACACGCCGGCTCGCTTTTGTGATGCATGAAGGGGCAAATTTTTATCAGACCCGGACTTAGCGAAGTCAACCGATTAATATTTCAGGTTGGGGGTCACGGGGCGTTTTTGGGATTGCGGTTGCGATTGTTTTGGCGGCAACTTAAAGTTAATGGGTAAGGTGAACCAAACATCGACATTTTCGCCATTAATTTTGCCCGGAATAAACCCTGTTAACATTTTCAGAACGCGTATCGCCTCTTTGTCAAGGAGAGGATGCACAGACTTAACTATCTCCACTTGTGAAACATTGCCTTCAACATTTACAACAAAATTTACAATTACACGCCCCTCAATATTTTCCGCTACTGCCTGCACGGGATAAGAGATATTTTTGCTAAGGAAAGACATAAGACCGTTCAAACCACCCGGATATAAAGGATATGTATCAAGTTCAGGCATTCCGGAGGCAGGTTCATAGCCGTAGGTTATCTCTTCATAGACGGCTTCATCTTGAGAATAAGCCACATTAGCAGCAATGATGGCCACAAATAAAATTAAAGTTCTTAACATAAGTTTCTTTTTGAATTATGCATAAATTTAACCCTATTAAATGATATTTACAAGAAACAACTGCATTATGAGCATAATTTCAGCGACTTTTGCAAATAAGGTAAACGTAATCAGAGAGAATTTTAGCATGTTTTGATGATGATAATACCGATGACAACCAGTATCAGGCCTATGTATTGAGTCGCGCCAATCGGCTTTCGGGGGGCGCCGAGCAGACCATAGCGGTCGATGATGAGGCTGTTGGTCAGCATTCCGCAAATGCTGGTAATCAGCAACAACCCGATGCCGGTTTTTGACGCAAAAAATGCGAAACCGGTCACAAACGTGCCGCCGATAATACCGCCCAGCCACGACCACCACGGGCGATTGTCGGCGTGGAAAATCCGCGACAAGTTGACACGGTCGCCGGGGATAGCGACGTTAAGCAACACGAGCATGATGGTAGCCGTCAGAAACGAGACAAAAGCGGCATGAACCGATGAGTAAAGTCCGACCGAAAGCAGGCTGTTCATCGACGGCTGCATCGCAAAGATGGCGCCACCGCTGATGCCAATCAGTTGCCATACGAACAAATTCGCTCGCCGATGCGCCGCCTCTTTACGTCTGACTATCAGCACTATACCAATAAGCAGTATCACCAGCGCCATGCAGCGAGTGACCGTAAACGGAAACACCGGCGACTGCAACAACCCGAAACTATCGATAACGATACCCATGCCAATCTGCCCAAGCATAGGCATCAGTGCCGTTTGCACTGCTCCAAGTTTTGGGAATATGATGATATTGACGGTCAACCCCCAGAGTCCACAGAGTCCGCCCAGCCATGCCCACCACGGCAAGCGCTCAATTAGTTCAGCCTCAAACAGTAGCGACCCTTTCTGAAACAAAACAACGGCCGCCAAAAAGAGAGTGCCAACGGTAAACGACACCAATGACGCAACCAAAGGCGACCCGACCGACTGGCGCAAGCGCGAGTTGGCCGCCGTCTGTATCGGCGTCATAAAACCCAGAAAAAATATAGGAATCAACAGCCACATAATTTCTTAAAATTTAAAACCGGCTGCAAAGGTAGCGATAAATCTCGGCAACGACAAAGCCCCCCACAGCATCTCTCCATGCCACCCGAATCAAAGTGCTACGTCTTTTAATGATAAATTGAGCGAAACATACTTGACCTTGCGTTCATGGATGATGCACAACTTTAAAAGATAGGTGCCATCCTTTTTAGGGCCTTTTCTTTTGTCAAGAAAAAATTTTACTGATGCCATAAGTCTAAATTACGCCCAAAAAAGGTACAAATTTTGGAACAAATTTCTGCAACACAATGTAACAGTTTGCAATAAAATGTAACACTTTTGGGCTTTTTTTTTAAGGCATAAGGCTCAAAAAAAATAGGCTTAAAATGAAAGTCAGCAGGCTTAAACCGCTGACTTTCAACCCCTTGGGGCGGGAGCGGTAGACGAGGCTCGAACTCGCGACCCTCAGCTTGGGAAGCTGATGCTCTACCAACTGA
>JAFLTK010000161.1 GCA_022511505.1 Muribaculaceae bacterium | reverse complement strand
AGGACAAGATTTTCAGTAATCTGTACATATAAAACAAAGGACTGGTGAGGGGAGGTGCCCAACCTCTTTCATCACCCGGAGGGGGGACAACAGGCGATTAGCACGCAACCCCGGCAGGGGGTTGGTTTACATTAGGCGTCCCATACCCCATTTCGCCCTTCCGAGGCTCATACCGGTCATACCGGTGACAAAAATCAACCGCCGGTACAGCGTCAGCCGGAACGGGTCGCTAATGTCGTGATGAAAAGCTCCAGCTCATCAAGGTGAACATGGGCCTTCCGGTGCCGGTTAAATCGAGGAGCAGGAGCTCCTCGTCACGGGCATTGACTATCGATAGGCGACGGAAACCGCGGGAGTGGTTTAAGATCATTAGCCCCGGTTTATGAGAGCAAACTTGCGAGCGACGACGCAGCCCGGTCGGGGGGTATGTGGGCCTTGGTCAATTCATATAAATAATAGGTTGCTAAGTGTAGTAAACCTATCTTGAAGCGACGATTTTCTCGGCCTCTGCTCTCATTATTTTAAGTTGATCCCAATCTTTTATAGTCTGATATGGAACGACAATCCTACATTCAGTGTCGATGAAGCCGTAAATATTGAATTCGACATCAGATGTCATGCCATATCCGTCCTCGTCCATCCAGTAGCGTCCATCGGGATTTATTTGCCATTGCACCTCGGCAACTCCATTCTCAAAACGGTATATAAAAGAGGGGAACAAGGCGTTGCGCGATTCTATGCGTTGGCGATAGTCCTCAGGAATTTTCTTAAGCGAATTCCAATCTATGTCAACCTCCCCTACTCCAACAAGATGAGCGCCGGAGTTCATAAATTCGTAGGCACATTTTGTATTATGATTAAGCAGATAGCGCGGTTTCCAATAGTCGATGAAGAGGAAATTAATTATCTCCATGTTTTCGCCTATATCATGGCGTTGATAATTTCTTCCTGAATAAGTTGGAGTCATCAATACTTGATATAAGTTTTGAGCATCGCTTTTTCCATTGCCTTCTAATCGTTGTAACTTCTTAAAAATACTCATTGACAAAAATGTTTAATAGGAGTGAGAGAAAGTTTTCGGGAACTCGGTCAATGGGTTTATCGGTAGTTGTCGAGGGCTTGGGTCAGGTTGTCAACCATCATTGCCTTGAGTTCGGGAGGCGACAGGACGGTTACTCGGGGACCGTAGGAGAGGAGTTCCTGGACGAAATCGGGGGTTAGTTTGAGTTTGAAATAGAAGATGGAGTAGGTGTCGTTGGTTATCTCGCGCTGGGAGTGATGGAGGGGCAAGGCGCGGAAATATTTGGCCTGACGGATGTCGGTTTTGATGGCGACTTGCTTGACTTCGCCTTGTGTGAAGACGATACCAAAGGCGTCGCTGATGAACTCGGCGGGGTCAAAGTCGGCGGGCATCTCAAACTGCTCGCGCATGACCTTGACTTGGAGCATGCGGTCGAGGGCGTAGGTTTTGATTTTGTCATCGGCTGACACATAGCCGGTTACATACCAACGCTGTCTGAATAATTTCAGGAAATAGGGCTCGAGGATTATACCGTCGACGGGGTTCAACCGGTTATAGGGTTGATAACTGAACATGACGGGATTGGAGTCCTTGATAGATTTGATGATTGTCGAGAGGTGGGTGCGCGCCGAGGGGATATCATCGATGAAAATGCGGTTTGAGATGTCGCGAGCGCCGTTAAGCATATCGCTCATTGTCATTGAGTTAACCATCCAATCGGTAACGCTTTGGGAGTGTTCGTCAGAGTCGGCAAGGTAATATTCAAAGGTCGTGCTGTCACACTCTATCGAGATTTTGAAGAGTTCCTCGATGGCCACGCGATAGTTGTAGAATGTGCGACGGGCCATTGGCTCGCCGTTGCTGTGGGGCGACAGCATCCAAAGGCGGTTGAGTTCGTCGCGCTTGATGCGTCCATAGCGCTTGATGGTGTCGAGAATCCAGATGTATCGTGAAAAAAGATTTTTAGGCATTTGCTTCAGTGGGGTTAGGTTGAGAGAGGTCAGTTTGAGCGGTTTTGCCGATGGTCAGCAGCAGCAGGCCGATGATGGTGACGGCGGCGTTGATGAGCAGTAGCTCAAAGCCGGTTTGGTAGCCGAAGATGTCGTTGAGCAGTTTTTGAATTAGCCACGACACGGCGGGGGCGGCGAGGCAAACGACCGGCACGAGGCGGTCGTGGACGGCGCGGCGTCCTATCATGCCAAACACAAATAGGCCGAGGATGGGCCCGTAGGTATAGGACGCCAGGGTGTAGACGGCGCTGATGGCGTCTTCCTCGCTGATGTAGTAGAACGCGATGATTACCAGACCCATAACTATCGACATGGCGACGTGGGTGGCCTTGCGAACACGTGTCAGGCGCTGCTCGTCCATGCGCTTGGGGGCGTTGAGGATGTCGACGGTAAACGAGGTTGTCAGCGATGTCAGCGCCGACCCGGCTGCCGAATAGGCCGCCGCGATGAGCCCGATGATAAACAGGATGCCGACAACGAGCGGCATCGACTCGTGGGAGGCTATCATACCAAACAGTTCGTCGCTCTTTTGGGGAACTTCAAGGCCGGTGCGCTCGGCATAGATGTAGAGCAGGGTTCCGAGCAACAGGAATAGCGCGACGACAAAGAATTGTAGTACACCGCTGACAATCATGTTCTTGCGCGACTCGGCCGAGTTGCGACACGCCAGGTTGCGTTGCATCATGTCCTGGTCAAGGCCGTTGGTGGCAATCGCCATGAAGATACCGGCGATGAACTGTTTCCAGAAGTAGGTTCCCTCCATCGGATTATCGAAATAGAACATGCGCGAGGTCGAGTGGTTCTTTATTGCCTCGACCACGCCGCCGGCACTCATATTCAGGTTGGAGGCTACGAAGAAAATGCACAAAATCACCGACATTATCAAGCAGAAACTCTTCAGCGTGTCGGTCCAAATGAGCGTTTTGACACCGCCGCGATAGGTGTAAAGCCATATCAGCGCGATAGTTACGATGACGTTGAATTCAAACGGAATACCGAGCGGCGAGAACACCAGCAGTTGAAGCACGGCGCAGACTACAAAGAACCTGACGGCGGCGCCGAGCATCTTTGACACCAAGAAGAACCACGCGCCGGCCCGATAGGTGTTTTTGCCGAACCGCTGCTCGAGGTAGCCGTAGATTGAAATCAGATTGCGGCGATAGAACATCGGGACGAGTACCCAGGCTATCAGGAAGTAACCGACGATAAAGCCGAGCACCATCTGCAGGTAACTGTAGCCCTTGGCGGCAACCATACCCGGCACCGAGATGAAGGTGACGCCCGAGATGGCTGCGCCTATCATGGCAAACGACACCAGCGCCCAGTGGTTCTGGCGCTTGCCGGTGAAAAAGGTCGAGTTGTCGCTGCCGCGCGAGGCGAGATAACTGATGCCTAATAGCAACAGGAAGTAGCCGGCTATGGTTATGATGACAATGATTGGTGACATAAAGCGGTGATTGAGTGATAGTTGTTTTTAGAAGAATTTACTCGGCATAGAGCAGATAGGGGGCTCGCTGAGCGCGGAACTTGGCGATGTCGTCGGCCCACGTTGCCTTGATTTCCTCGGCGCTCATGCCTTGTTGAATCTGTTTCTTTAGCGTATCGTTGCCGGCAAGCAAGTTGAAGAAGTTGGTGAAAAACTTGTCGCCGATGTTGAGATTGCGGTAGGCGTCGATGACATATTCAAGGTTGATGCCGGCGGCGATAATCTCCTCGTTATCAAGGTCGCGAAGGTTGCGGCCGTGGCATTTTTGGTCAAGCAACGGCGGGTTTTTGGCGCCCGCGCGTGACCGCGGAGTGAACGTGAAGTCGGTCCCCTTCATGTCGGGGTGGCCATAGACGGTAAACGGCCAGTCGGTGCCGCGGCCGAGGCTGACGGGTGTTCCCTCAAAGAAACAGGTCGACGGATAGAGGTAAATCGCCTTCATGTCCGGCAGGTTGGGCGACGGGGCGACGGGGAGGCGGTAACGAGAACTGTGGGTATAGCCGGCCATCGGAATAACGGTCAGGTCGACCTTCGCTCCATTGTCAAGCCACCCTTCGCCAATTGCCATTTGGGCAATCTCGCCAAGCGTCATGCCGTGGAGCGTAGTGATAGGCAATCGACCGACGCCGCTCTTGAACGCCATGTCGAGTATAGGACCGTCGACCGTCATGCCGTTGGGGTTGGGGCGGTCCATGACCATAAACTCCTTCCCGGCGGCCGCCGCGGCGTTCATCAGGTCGACCATTGTTATATAATAGGTGTAGAAACGCAGGCCGACGTCCTGAATATCCACCACGATAACATCAATATTGTCCATGACCTCTTTGGAGGGGCCACGCTTTTTACCGTCATACATTGACGCGATGGGAATGCCCGTCTTGGCGTCGACCGAACTCGACACATGCTCGCCGGCGTCGGCATTGCCGCGGAAACCATGCTCGGGAGAGAAAATCGTCGTCACGTTGACACCGAGCGACAACAGCAAGTCGAGAGTGTGAATGCTGTCGACCATGCCGGTGTGATTGCTCATCAGCGCAACCCTTTTACCCTGTAGTTTAGGCAGATAGAGGTCGTGGCGAGCAGCCCCGACAGTGATTTTGTCGTTATCATACCGGCCACCGTCGTCAACAATCGGAGCCTGAGCCGACGCGCAGGCAAACACCGCCAGCGACGCCACGCAACACAAAAAATGTTTCAAAAATCCCATAATAAAATGTCGTAAAAAGAAATTTTTCAAAGGTATATAAAAAAGTTACACAAATATCTAAAATAACGTTACCATTTATTAAAAATCCTTAAATCAACAATGGAGCAAGTTGTTTAACGCAGCGGTTAATAATTTTTTGGTATCATTTATGGATATTCGCGGGGATTGGTGTAACTTTGCAGTCGGTACCTACGCGCGACGCAGAAAAATCATGCAGTCGCATTATATGAAATCATGCAGTCGCGCGATGAGATAATTTTTTGAACGATGAACAGGACGATATTGACCGCCGTCATTGTGGCGAGTGCCACGCCGGCGATAGCCGGGAGCATTAATTCGGTTGACGCCCAGGGATATTTGACCCGTGCGGCCCGAATGATTGACAACCGCAATTTTGAGGGAGCGCTTGACCAACTCAACCACTTGACGTTGTTGAGCCCTACGCCGTCACAAACCGAGACGGCTCTCTACCTTACGGCCCGCGCCTATCAGGGCTTGGGCGACGACGAGGCGCTCGACCGTTTCACTCGGTTCATCGAGCAATACCCGGCGTCGCCGTTGTATCAGAACGCGCTGATGGGGATTGGCGACTACTATTTCACCCGCTCGGCCTACTCCGAGGCTATCACTGCCTATAGACGCGTGAATCCCAAGGCGTTGAACGACGCGTTGGCCGAGGAATATTTCTATCGCCTTGCCTACTGCTACATGCTCTCGGGAGATTATGCGACGGCCGATGGGCTGTTTAACCGGCTCATTGGCACGTCGACCTACGGCAACGCCGCGTCCTACTACATCGCCTATATGGCCTACGCTCGTCGCGACTATGACCGCGCGTTGCAGTTGTTCAAGGCTGTCAATACGTCGGTTGCGCCGGGCAACGCCGCCTCCTATTATATAGCCCAAATCTATTTCATCAAGCGTGACTACAACAATGCGCTCGATGCCGCGCGGCGTGCGCTGGCCGTCAACCCGGTTCCTGAATTTGACGCCGAGACACGCCGCATTGCGGGCGAATCGCTCTATAACCTGGGCCAGACCGACGAAGCCCTCCCCTACCTGTGGAAATATGTCGCGGCGGCTCAAGACCCGGCGCCGTCGGCGTTCTACATCCTCGGCACGAGCGAATATCAGATGGGCAACATCGACAATGCCATCAAACTGCTTCAACGAGCTATCACCGAGGATGATGTCATGGGGCAAAGTGCCTATCTTACTCTGGGCCAGGCCTATAACCGTCGCGGTGACAGCACGGCGGCGCTTATGGCGTTTGAGCGAGCAACCCGCATGGACTATAACAGCGCGCTGACCGAGACTGCCGCCTACAACTATGCTGTCACGAGCATCGAGGGTGGACGCACGCCCTTTGGCTCGTCGGTCAAACTGTTTGAAGATTTCTTGAACAAATATCCGACGTCGGCCTACGCGTCACAAGTGAGCCAATACATTATCAACGGCTATATGATTGATAATGACTATGAAAGCGCGTTGGCCGCCATAAACCGCATATCCAATCCGAGCAGCGAGGTGCTTGCGCTGAAACAGCGCGTGCTCTTCATGATTGGCACGCGCCAGTACTCGGCAGGCAAGATCGCGACCGCAATGGCGACGCTGAAAGAGTGTGAGCGCCTCGGGCAATATGACCCGACGATAGCGGCCCAGTGCTGGATGTGGCTGGGCGACTGTGCCTACCGCATGGACTCATACGATGAAGCCGCCGGCTACTATCGCCGATATATCGACAGCCCCGTCGCGGCGTCCGACTCCAAGACCAAGATGCTGGCGTGGTATGACCTCGGATATGCCCGCATGGGTCAGGAGCGCTGGGACGACGCGCTGACCGACTTTGAGCGCGTTGTCAACGCTCCGGCGGCCGACCTGTCGACGCCGGCGATGCGCGCCGATGCCATGACCCGAGCGGCCGACTGCCTCTACTACATGTCGCGCTTTGGCGAGGCCGCCGCCTACTATAAACGCGCCTACGACGCTAACACCGACGCCGGCGACTATGCCCTGTTCCAACTGGCCATGATGAAAGGATTCCAGCGCAACTACAACGGCAAGATAGACG
>JAFLTK010000160.1 GCA_022511505.1 Muribaculaceae bacterium | reverse complement strand
GGCGCGTTGCTTATATTGATTGGTAAAAGATTGGTAAATATAGCGCGAGCAGTCCTACCCCGGGGCCGCTCGCCGCTTTTATATAGAGAGTTATCGGAGTAATCGGAATCATCAGATCATTCAGATAACTCAGATAACTGCAATTGCTCCACGCGATGAAAATTTATTTCAATTATTCGCCGTTATAAGTTTTTTTTGTAACTTTGTCGCTGATAAATCACTCTCCTCAATCACTGTGCAAAAAACTTATAACTAAAACAAAACAGATAAAAATGGTAAGTTACAAAGACTTAGGTTTGGTCAACACCCGCGAGATGTTTGCCAAGGCCATCAAGGGAGGTTATGCCATCCCGGCATTCAACTTCAACAACATGGAGCAACTTCAGGCCATCATCAAGGCCGCTGCCGAGGAGAAATCTCCCGTTATCCTTCAGGTTTCAAAGGGCGCTCGCAACTATGCCAACGCGACTCTGTTGCGCTACATGGCCCAGGGTGCAGTTGAGTATGCAAAGGAACTCGGTTGGGAAAATCCCCAGATTGTTCTTCACCTTGACCATGGCGACAGTTTTGAACTCTGCAAGTCTTGTATCGACAATGGTTTCTCGTCGGTTATGATCGACGGCAGCCACCTTCCATACGAGGAGAATGTTGCGCTGACAAAGCAAGTTTGTGACTACGCCCACCAGTTTGACGTAACCGTTGAGGGCGAACTTGGCGTTCTTGCCGGCGTAGAAGACGAGGTCTCGGCCGACCACCACACCTACACCGACCCCGCCGAGGTTGTTGACTTTGCAACCCGCACAGGTTGTGACTCGCTTGCCATCTCAATCGGCACAAGCCACGGCGCCTACAAGTTCACTCCCGAGCAGTGCACTCGCAACGAGGATGGCATCCTCGTTCCGCCCCCCTTGGCATTTGACGTCCTCGACGCCGTCATGAAAGAACTTCCCGGCTTCCCCATCGTGCTCCACGGCTCGTCATCGGTTCCTCAGGAAGAGGTTGAGACCATCAACAAATATGGAGGCAAACTTCCCGACGCCATCGGTATCCCTGAAGAGCAACTCCGCAAGGCCGCAAAGAGCGCCGTTTGCAAGATTAACATCGACTCTGACAGCCGCCTCGCCATGACCGCCGCTATCCGCAAAGTCTTCGCCGAGAAGCCCGCAGAGTTCGACCCCCGCAAATATCTCGGTCCGGCTCGCGACAACATGGAGAAACTCTACAAACACAAAATCGAGAACGTTCTCGGCAGCGCAGGTAAAGCCGAGTAACGCCTCCCCTTCAAGCGTCATCACATTGCGCCGTGGCGGTCACCTTCCCCGTGACCCCGCGGCGCTTTTTTGCTTTATCCAATCAGATTTTGTACATTTGCAAGAAAATGTAACTGAAAGTTTTTAAGGTTATAGCGGCATGTCTGGTTCTCTTTGTTGCTTGGTCGTGTGGTTCTGTTATAGAGAGCGATGCCCAAATGATGGCAGAAAGTACCATCAAAATGAACCAAATGCGCCAACAGGTGTTTGAAAGTGTTTCAGTTAGAGATTTCAAACGCTATGAGCAGAAACACATTAAACTATTCAATCAAATGTCTGAAAAATATGGCCAATCGAGCGAAGAGTGGAATGAGTTTAAACAACTTGTAGATAAGAAGATTCGAGAGTCAGAAGAGGGAGAAGGTGTAAAATCGGAGTGGGATTGGTGAGTTACCGAAATAATTGATTAATTTTGTGGACCTTTTCCCGGTTTTGAGTGTTATTTAAATAAAACCCGAAATTCAAATTATGGAAACTACAAGACAAGCAAAAATAGCCCGCCTCCTGCAGAAGGAGTTGAGCGAAATATTCCGCCGGCAGACGGCCAAGACCCACGGGACGATTGTCAGCGTGAGCGTTGTTCGCGTGTCACCCGACTTGAGCATCGCGCGCGCCTATCTGTCGGTATTCCCGAGCGCTAAGGCTCCCGAGATGATTGAAAGCATCAATCGTAGCGCCAAGACAATCCGCTATGAACTGGCTCAGCGCGTGCGCTACCAGTTGCGCAAGACTCCAGAGTTGCAGTTCTATCTCGATGACTCGCTTGACTATATTGACAAAATAGACAACCTCTTGAAAGAAGACGGTGTCGAGCCTGCAGAGGGAGGCCAATGAGGCTTGAACTGAAAATAGCGGGCCGTTACCTGGCGGCACGCAAGAGCCACTCGGCTGTCAATATCATCTCGATGGTATCGATGGCCGGTGTCGCCGTGGCCACTGTCGCGATGGTGGTGGTCATGAGCGTGTTCAACGGCTTTACCGACCTCGCCGAGAGCCGTCTGAGCCACGTTGACCCGGTATTGAAAGTATTTCCCGAGGAGGGAAAGTATATCGAGGGTGCCGACTCGCTGGCAACGGCTCTCGAGGAATTAAGCGGCGTCGCGGCCGCGGCCCCGGTTGTCGAGGACCAGGCGCTGGCCATGTACCATGACCGCCAGATGCCGGTCACCATCAAGGGATTGCCGCGTGGATATGACGGGGTGATTGTCGACATTGGACGCACGGTCATCGACGGCGTTTTTGGCGCCGACCGCGAGCCCGATTCATTGGCGTTGGAACCACCGGGCGTGTCGGTCAGCATCGGCGTTGCGCTGCAACTTGGCGTGCGTCCGTCGTTCTTCGACCCTTTGACGCTCTACGTGCCGCGACGCATGGCGCGCTACAACCCGGCCAACCCGGCGGCTGCATTTCGCGCCGAGGGAACGATTGTCAAGGGTGTCACAGAGGTTGACCAGGCCGAGTATGACACAGATTATATATATGTGCCGCTCGACGTTGCGCGTAACCTGCTCGACCTCGACGACGGCGCGACAGCCATCGAACTTGCTGCCTCGCCTGACGCCGACCTCGAGGACGTGGCCGCCGCGGTCAGTAAGGCCGTCGGTACGGGCTACCGAGTTGTCGACCGCCGGCAACAGCAGGAGCAGGCGTTCCGCATGATTAATATCGAGAAGTGGGTGACGCTGTTGATGCTCGCCTTTATCTTGGTAATCGCCTCGTTTAACATCATCTCGACGCTGTCGATGATTATTATCGATAAAACCGAGAGTATCACCATTCTACGCGCCCTCGGGTGCTCGCGCCGCATGTTGCGCCGCGTGTTCATGCTCCAGGGATGGATGGTATCGCTGATTGGGGGCATTGGCGGTATTATCATAGGCGTCGGGTTATGTCTGGCCCAGCAATATGGCAAGTTCATCAAGATTAGCGGCGACCCGGCGAGCCTGTCAATCGACGCCTACCCGGTCAAGGTGCTCCCCGTCGACCTTATTATAATAGCGGCCATCGTTGCCACAATCGGAGCCATTACCGGCCTCGTCGCCACCCGCTTCCTCCCCAGGGAATAGTACATAATTTAAGTCTCGCAGGCTCGACTTAAAGTTTATAGTTTAAGGTTTATAGTTCTAACAACAACAATCACAAAAAAGTCGCCGTCGTGTAAACATTCTTCCCCAATACCTTGTTATAGGAGTGTAAGCAAAACAAAAACCACTTAATTTTAATTTGTGATGAATACAGCTCCACTACAAGGAATCAAGATTATTGATTTCACAGAAGTTCAGTCAGGACCTTCCTGCACACAGTTGTTAGCATGGCTTGGCGCCGAAGTTATCAAAATCGAGCGTCCCGGTGTTGGTGATGTAACTCGCAAAGAGTTGCAGTATGACCCGACTCTTCCCAGCTACTATTTCCTACAGTTGAACGCCAATAAGCGCTCGTTCACCCTCGATGCCAAAACCCCCGACGGCAAGGAGATTTTGACAAAACTTATCAAGGAGGCAGATGTATTTATCGAGAATCTGCACCCCGGAGCAATGGATGACCTTGGTTTTGGATGGGAGGCAGTTCATGCCTTGAACCCCCGCTGTATCTATGGCACAATCAAGGGATTCCCCGAAGCATCCAAATACAAGAACCTGAAGGCCTACGAGCCTATCGCTCAGGTCACCGCAGGTGCCGCCTCGACAACCGGTTGGTACACCGGCGAATACAACATTCCCACTCAGAGCGGCGCAGCCCTTGGCGACTCTAACACCGGCATGCACCTGGCCATCGGTATCTTGAGCGCCCTTCTCCAGCGCGAAAAGACCGGCGAAGGCTGCTTTGTCTACCAGTCGATGCACAACGCTTGCTTGAACCTGTGCCGCATCAAGACTCGTGACCAGTTGACACTCGACAAGATTGGTTATCTGACCCAATATCCTCAGTACCCCAACGGCAAGTTTAACGGAACAGTACCTCGTTCAGGCAACATCGAGGGTGGCGGCGTTCTTGGATGGACCTATCGCTGCAAGGGCTATGAGACCGACGACAATGCCTTTGTATACATCATTCTCCAGCGCGGTGCCAAGGAATTTGAACTCGCTGCCAAGGCATTTGGGTTCGACGACTGGTTGACCGACCCGAAGTTCAACACTGCCGACGCTCGTGACCGCAACAAGGACGAGATTTATGCCCGCATCGAGAGTTTCACAATCACAAAAGACAAATATGAAGTTGTCGATATTCTTTCAAAGGCCGGTGTTCCCTGTGGTCCCGTATTGTCGACCAAGGAAATCATGGACGACCCCGAGAACTATGACGGCAACACACTCGTCAAGATCAATCAGGGCGGAAAGGTTGGCGAATTTACAACAGTTGGTGTTCCCTGCACATTCAGCAACTACCAGCCCGAATATCGTCCCTGCCCCGAACTCGGCGCCGACACTACCGACATTCTTCAGACTCTGGGCTACACCGCCGACCAGATTGCAGCATTTGCCGCAAACGGCACAACAGCCCCGATGCCCAAGCCCGAAGCCGCTAAATAACCATCGTTCAAGATACAAAGAGATTATATAACGACTGCAAGTTAAAAAATGCCCGCCCTGTCCCCGCCTCGGCGTTAAAGGACGGGCATTTTCCACTACAACACCTCCCCCATCGGCTATCAAAGCACATCCCACACTCTGAAAAACAACTATTTATACCCCTCAAAACGATATTATGGACACGACTAATAACGCCAAGCAGCAGCCCTGTGACTGCCAGCCCAAACCGGCCCCCGAATATCCCAACCAAGTAACAGGCATGAGAGTTCTTGCTCGCGCCCTCAAAGAGATAGGCATCGACACGATGTATGGCCTCGTTGGTATCCCTGTGACCGAATTTGCATATATTGCCCAAGGCGAAGGAATGAAATTTGTCAGTTTCCGCCACGAGCAGCAGGCCGGCATGGCCGCCGCTACCCACGGATATCTGACCCACACTCCCGGCGTCCTGCTGACCGTCTCGTCGCTCGGTTTCCTCAACGGCTTGACAGCCACCATCAACGCTACAGTCAACTGCTACCCGATGATTCAAATCTCGGGCTCAAGCGAGCGTGAACCCATCGACCTTGACCAAGGCACATACGAGGGTCTCGACCAACTCAACGTTGCCAAGGGCCTCGTAAAAGCAGCCTATCGCGTAAACCGCCCCGAGGATATTCCCATCGCCGTTGCACGCGCCTATCGTGCCGCTATGGACGGCCGCCCCGGCGGTGTATATCTCGATGTCCCGACCCCTTGCCTCGGTGCCGTTATCGATGCCGATGTCATGGAAAAGGCTCTGTTTAAGATGGTTGACCCCATTCCCGCTATGATACCATCGCCCGAGTCGGTTGACCGCGCGCTCGCCCTTCTTGCCTCGGCTAAGAAACCGTGTATCTTGCTCGGCAAGGGCGCTGCCTACGCCCAAATCGACGACAAGATTAAGCAACTTGTCGAGAAGACCGGCATCCCCTTCTACCCCATGTCGATGGCCAAGGGCTTGATGCCCGACAATCACCCCCAGAGCGCTATCTCTTGCCGTTCGGAGATTATCGAGCAAGCCGACGTCGTCATGCTCGTCGGCGCCCGCCTCAACTGGCTTCTCTCTCGCGGCCACGGCAAGTGGAACCCCAACGGTAAGTTTATCCAACTTGAAATCGACCCGATGGAAATCGATTGCAACCGACCCATCGCCGCGCCCGTTGTAGGCGACCTCGAGAGTTCTATCGACGCCATCCTCGCCAAACTGCCTAACTACAAGATGCAGATGGACCCCACCTGGTTGCCTACACTCCAGGAAATCACCAAGAAGAAAAACGCCGGTCTTGCCGCCAAACTTGCCCCGCAGACCGTCCCGATGGACCATTGGAGCGCACTTAGCGCCTGCAAGAAGGTTATCGAGGCCAATCCGGATATCATCCTCGTCAACGAAGGCGCCAACACGCTCGACGACACCCGCGACGCTATCGACATGTCGCTCCCGCGCCACCGCATCGACTGCGCAACATGGGCAATCATGGGCATGGGCATGGGCTCGGCCATTGGTGCAGCCGTGTCAACCGGCAGCCGCGTAGTTGCCATCGAGGGCGATAGCGCGTTTGGTTTCTCGGGCATGGACTTCTCGACAATCTGCCGCTTCAAACTCCCCGTCACCGTCGTCATTTTCAACAACGGCGGTATCTACAACGGCATCGGCAAACCGCTCGACAACACCACCGACCCCGCTCCTACAACACTCGATATCAACGCCCGCTATGACAAACTCGGCGACGCATTTGGCGCAAAGACCTACTATGTCACCACTCCCGCCCAACTCGAGCAGGCACTGACCGAGGCTGTGGCATCACGCGAGCCCGCATTAATCGACGTCCAACTTGCCAACGACGCCGGTAAAGAAAGCGGCCACATCGGCTACCTCAACCCCGCCGCCCTCGTCGACATCACCGTATAGTCCGAAACATCATATCGTTTCCCATCTTGGCCGGGGGGG
>JAFLTK010000159.1 GCA_022511505.1 Muribaculaceae bacterium | reverse complement strand
GCGGATGCGACCCCGACGCTATGTAGTTATCAATGTGGGTGCCGGATGTGGCACTCACACGAATGGTCGGGTTTAGTTGGCGCCCTTGACGTTGGCGTCGATGACGGCTACGGTCACGAGGTTGAAAATGTCGCGAACGGGAGAGTCGACGGCAATAAAGTGGATAGGCTTGTTAAGACCCATCTGAATCGGGCCGATTGACTCGCCAACGCCCATTTCGAGCATCATGCGGAATGCCGAGTTGGCGGCGGTCAAGTTGGGGAAGATGAGGGTGTTGACCTCCTTGCCGGCGATGTGGTTGAACGGATAGGTCTTGTCACGGAGGTCGGCGTTGAGGGCATAGTTGACTTGCATCTCGCCGTCGATGAGCATCTCGGGATACTCGGCGTGGAGTCGGTCTACAACATCGTGGGCTATGCGGCTCTCGGCCTCGTTGCTTGAACCGAAGTTGCTGTAGGACACCATGGCCATAACGGGCTTGTGGGCAAAGAGTTCGACCTGACGGTTGGCGAGGCGGGCGATGTCGACAAGCGCGTCGTTGGTAATATGGCGGTTGATGCCGGTGTCGGCCAGGAAGAAGAGGCCGCGCTTGGTGTCGATGATGTGCATCGTGGCAAATGTCTTGTACTCGGGACGGATGCCGATGACCTCGCGGGCGATGTCGCCGGTCGAGTGGTTGGCCGAGCGAGTGCCGGCGATGAAAGCGTCGGCGTCGCCGCTCTCCACCATCATCATACCGAAGTAGTTGCGCTCAAACATCTTCTCGAGTGCGTCGGGCACGGTCATGCCCTCACGCTGACGCTTGGCGGCAAGCATCTCGGCGTAGGTCTGACGGCGAGCAGCCTCGCGGTCGTGACGCAGGTTGACAATCTCGATGCCCGAGATGTCGAGCCCGAGGCGGTCGGCGCGCTTCTGTAGCATCTCTTCGTTGCCGAGGAGCACGGGAATAGCGATACCCTCGTTGGCGGCCATGACGGCGGCGCTGAGCATATTGTCGGTGTTGGCTTCGGCAAAGACAACGCGCTTGGGATGGGCCTTGGCCTCGTCGATAAAGCGGCGCAACATCTTCTTGTCGGTGCCTTTCAGGCGGTTGAGTTGGTCCTCGTAGGCTTTCCAGTCTTCAATGGGACGGGTGGCGATGCCACTGTCCATAGCGCCGCGGGCAACGGCGGGGGCAACGGCGGTCAGCAGACGCGGGTCGAGGGGTTTGGGGATGATATAGCCGCGGCCAAACTTGAGAGTCTCCTTGTCGTAGGCGGCGTTGACAACCGGGGGAACCGGCTCCTTGGCGAGGGCGGCGATGGCGTGAACGGCATAGATTTTCATCGTCTCGTTGATGGCGCTGGCGCCGGCGTCGAGTGCGCCGCGGAAGATGTATGGGAAACCGAGCACGTTGTTAATCTGGTTGGGGAAGTCGCTGCGGCCGGTGGCAACGATGATGTCGGGTCGCGACTTGACGGCGAGGTTGTAGTCAATCTCGGGGTCGGGATTGGCGAGGGCAAAGACGATGGGGCGGGGTGCCATGGTCTTAATCATCTCGGGGGTCAGGACATCCTTGACCGAGAGGCCCAGGAAGACGTCGGCGTCGACCATAGCCTCGGCGAGAGTGTGCAGGTCGCGGGTAGTGGCAAACTCGGCCTTTGAGCCTCCGAGGTTTTCGCGGTCGGTGCGGATAACGCCTTTTGAGTCACACATGACAACGTTCTCCTTCTTGACGCCGAGGGCGATGTAGAGCTTAGTGCAGGCACAGGCGGCAGCGCCGGCGCCGTTGACAACGAGTTTAATTTCGTCGATTTTCTTATGCTGAATCTCGAGGGCGTTGATGAGGCCGGCCGATGAGATAATGGCGGTTCCGTGCTGGTCGTCGTGCATCACCGGGATGGTACACTCTTTTTTGAGTCGGTTTTCAATCTCAAAGCACTCGGGAGCCTTGATATCCTCGAGGTTGATGCCGCCAAAGGTGGGCGAGATGGCTTTTACAATCTCGATAAATTTCTCGGGGTCACGCTCGTTGATTTCGATGTCAAAAGCGTCGAGACCTGCAAAAATCTTGAATAACAGCGCTTTACCCTCCATCACCGGCTTGCCGGCAAGGGCGCCGATGTTGCCGAGACCGAGGACGGCGGTGCCGTTGGATATAACAGCGACAAGGTTGCCCTTGTTGGTGTAGCGGTAGGCATCGGCGGCGTTTTTCTCAATCTCAAGACAGGGATAGGCAACGCCCGGCGAGTAGGCCAGGGCAAGGTCGTTTTGTGAGGAGTAGGGCTTGGTTGGGATAACCTCGATTTTACCGGGTTTCCCGCTCTCGTGATAGCGCAAGGCCATCTCTTTAGTTACTTTTGCCATTGTCAGGTATTTAGATTGTGTTATTAAGCGGTTTGAATAGCCAAAACGTTAGCGCGCACTTAGCGCAGTCGCAAAGTTACAATTTTACTCGCTCTAAAGCAAATAAATGTCGATAATCGTGTTTTTTCGTCCTTTGGGCTCGTGCCGGGGCTAAACCCGGAAGCAAGGAAAGTCAAACGACGGTGATTTTTGTCAGCCGCCGGCGGGTGTGAGCCCGAAGGGTGAAAAAAGCGACACATTAACGCCGGCGTATGGCGAAATGGACGGCCCGAAAAGCAAGCCGAAAAGATTATTCCTAAAATTAGTTAACGGGATAGCAAAGTTGGATTATTTTTGTTAATTTTGCAACATGGTGTATAGCGGCCAAATCCGCCGGCCCCGACAGGCTCTCCTCGATCATACCCTGCGGGCTGATAATCACCATATTTAACCATACCGAAGGCCGCAAACCGAGGCTTTCAGTAACTATATATTCAATTTTGCAGGCTCAAGGTGATGCTTGTTTTGTTTTTGTTGTTTTTATTGTTGTTATTGTTTTTACTGTTGTTATTGTTTTTATTGTTGGCCGGTCACCGACGACACCGACGACACCGACGACACCGACGACACCAACAACACCAACGACACCAACGACATCAACAACACCAACGACACCGACGACACCAACGACACCAACGACACCAACGACACCGACAACACCCACAACAAGTAACAGCCTGCGATTCTCTCCCTCTCCTCCCGGGGTTGGCAACGGCCGGCTCCTGCTCGCTCGATATAAAAAAAGCAACATAAATGAATAGTAAATGGACTTACACGCCCCTTACTACCCAAGAAAAGCGCGCCGAGGCCGATTTGGCCAAGCGATACTCGTCTGTCCCCCCGGTCAGCGAGTTGCTTGCCAAGCGCGGCATTGAGAGCGTCGACCAGGCCGAGAGGTTTTTCTACCCCTCGCTGGCCGACATGCATGACCCATTCCTGATGCCGGATATGGACAAGGCAGTTGCGCGCCTAAACAAGGCCATGGGGGCCAAAGAAAAGATTATGGTCTACGGCGACTATGACGTCGACGGCACTACTGCCGTGGCGCTGGTCTACAAGTATCTCCAAATCTATTATTCCAATATCGAGTATTATATCCCGACGCGCACCGAAGATGGCTATGGCATCACCATCAACAGCGTCGAGCAGGCGGCCGAGGCCGGTGTCAGCCTCATTATAATCCTTGATTGCGGCATCAAAGCGATTGATGAAATCGAGTATGCCAAGACTCTGGGCATCGATTTCATCATCTGTGACCATCATGTTCCCGACGACCGTCTTCCCGAGGCTGTCGCCATCCTCAACCCCAAACTCGAGGGAAGTCCCTACCCGTGCAGCCACCTGAGCGGCTGTGGCGTGGGATATAAGTTCATGCAGGCGTTTGCCATGAGCAACGGCCTCGACACGACCGACCTCGAGGCGATGCTCGACCTGGTGGCGGTATCGATTGCAGCCGATATTGTGCCGATGGTCGACGAGAACCGCATCATGACATTCCATGGCCTGCGCCGACTCAACACCAGTCCCAACATGGGTCTGCGAGCGATTATCCGCATCTGCGGCCTGTCGGGTCGTGAAATCACCATCAGCGATGTCATCTTCAAAATCGGGCCGCGCATCAACGCCAGCGGACGCATGCAGAGTGGCCGCGAGGCGGTTGAACTGCTCGTGTCGCGCGACATCACCGACGCCATGGCCAAGGCCCGCGAGATTGACCGCTACAACCAGGACCGCAAGGAGCTCGACAAGCGCGTCACCGACGAGGCCAACGCCATCCTCGAGGCCCGCGGCGAACTGACCAGCGACAAAAAGTCAATTGTCATCTACAACAAAGACTGGCACAAGGGCATCATTGGCATCGTCGCCTCGCGCATAACCGAACTTTATTACAAACCGGCCGTCGTCCTAACCTTTGCCAACGGCGTTGCCACCGGCTCGTCGCGCTCGGTTCAGGGCTTTGACGTCTACAAGGCGGTCGACGCCTCGCGCGACCTGCTCGAGAATTTCGGCGGCCACTCCTACGCCGTCGGGTTGTCGCTCAAAGAGGAAAACATTCCCGAGTTCACCCGCCGCTTTGAGCAATTTGTTGCCGACAATATTTTGCCGACCCAACTGACCCCTCAACTCGAGATTGACTCGACGCTGAGTTTCTCCCAGATTACGCCCGAGTTTGTCGCCACCTTGCGTCGTTTCAACCCCTTTGGTCCCGGTAACAGCAAGCCGGTGTTTCTGGCGCGTAGCGTCCTCGACTTCGGGACCAGCAAACTCGTGGGCCGTCACTTGGAGCACATCAAACTCGAGATGGTCGACGACACGTCGGGCAAGGTCTTTGGCGGCATCGCGTTCAACAAGGCTCAATATTATGACGCCATCCATGCCGGCAAGCGTTTTGACATCTGCTTCACCATCGAGGAAAACAAGCACCAAAAAAGCATCAACGCCGTTCAACTCCAGATAAAGGATATCCACATTGTCGATGACCCGGATTGAAAAAGCAACCGCCGGCCTCTCCCCGGTGGAAGTGCTGAAAAAATACTGGGGATATGACGCGTTCAGACCTCTACAGCAGGAGATTATCGAGTCGATACTTGCCGGACGCGACACGCTCGGGCTGTTGCCCACCGGCGGCGGCAAGTCGATAACATTTCAGGTCCCGGCGCTGATGATGCCGGGGCTGACGCTCGTTGTCACGCCGCTAATCTCGCTGATGAAAGATCAGGTCGACAACCTCAACGACCGCGGCATCCGTGCCGTCTACTTCTACTCGGGGATGAGCCGCAGCCACCTGCGTCTGGGGCTCGACCGCGCGCGCCTCGGCGTGGCCAAGATTGCCTACACCTCGCCCGAGCGATTGCGCTCAAAAACGTTTGTCGACGAGTTGCGCTCGATGAAAGTATCGCTGATTGTTGTCGACGAGGCCCACTGTATCTCGCAGTGGGGCTATGACTTCCGCCCGTCCTATCTGAAGATTGCCGAACTACGCCGCCATTTCCCCGACGCTCCAACCTTGGCGCTGACCGCCTCGGCGACCCCGCGCGTGGTCACCGACATCATGGAGCGTCTCGAGATGAAAGAGCCGCGGTTGCTGGCCCGCAGTTTCCACCGCGACAATCTGAGTTATATCGTGCGCTACACCGACAATAAGGACACCCACCTGCTGAAAGTGCTCCACAACACCGCCGGGACGGCCATTGTCTACGTGCGCTCCCGGCGTCGCACGCGCCAGATTGCCGAAATGCTACGCGCCGCCGGCATCAGCGCCGACTATTACCATGCCGGGCTTGCCCCCGAGGACAAGAACGCCAAGCAGGCCGAATGGAAAGAGGACCGCTGCCGTGTCATCGTGGCCACAAACGCCTTTGGCATGGGCATCGACAAGCCCGACGTGCGCGTGGTTGTCCATTATGACCTCCCGCCGTCGCTCGAAGAGTATTATCAGGAGGCGGGCCGTGCCGGGCGCGACGGCGTTAAATCGTTTGCTGTAATGCTCGTGGGACGCGCCGACAAGGGATTGTTGACGCGCCGCATCGGCGAGGCCTTTCCGCCGATTGAAACCATCAAGAATGTCTATGAGATGATGGGCAACTTTCTCGACGTGGCTGTTGGCGAGGGGTATGGCCGCGTGTATGAGTTCAACTTCAACCTGTTCTGCAACCGATTTGGGTTTAAGCCCACGATTGCCCACAATGCACTGATGCTGCTGACCCGCGCCGGCTATATCGAGTTTGTCGAGGAGACGACCACCCGCTCGCGCCTGATGATTGTCGTCACAAAGCGCGAACTCTATGACCTGCCGCTCGACCCGGTGACCGACACAGTGTTCCAGTGTATCCTGCGCTCCTACACCGGGCTATTTGCCGACTATGTCTATATCAACGAAAGCCTTATCGTCAACCGCACCGGCCTGACCGAGCAACAGGTTTATGACTCGCTGCTCTACTTAGGGCGCTTACACGCCGTTAGTTATATTCCGCGCAAGACGACCCCCTATATTGTCTTCACCACCTCGCGCGAGGAGCCGCGCTACGTTCAGATGCCCCGTGCGGTCTATGACGACCAGCGCGCCAACATGGAGCAGCGCATCCGCGCCATGCAGGAGTTTGCGTTCACCACGTCGTGCCGCTCTCAGGTGTTGTTGGGCTACTTTGGCGAGAAAGACACCGCCCCATGCGGCTCCTGCGACAATTGCCGCAACAAGCGCCCCGCGGCAGTGGCCGACACCAAGTCGCTCGCCGACCATATCCTTACGCTCGCCGCCATGCCCGGCGGTCGCACCCTCGATTTCATCGCCTTGGCAACCGGCGCCAACACCGACATCCTCATCGAGACCGTTCGCCAAATGGCCGACGATGGCACCGTAAAACTCTACGGCACCCTCGTCGTCAAATAGTAAAAATTTCTTGCCGGTAACTTCATCAATATTATCACCGGCGAGGCAATAATTGGAGAGATAAGGAAGCGACGGAACAGCAAAAAATTTCAAAAGAATTTTAAGGCTCGACGGTCAAAAATTGAGGCTTGTACCAA
>JAFLTK010000145.1 GCA_022511505.1 Muribaculaceae bacterium | reverse complement strand
TGCAACGTGCGGCGGGGGTGACATTCCTCGATAAATAGCAAAGTTATATTACCTCGGGGTCACTGCTCGAGGAGCCATTGCCAGACGGGGATGATGTTGATTTTGCTACTCGTCAATCTTGAAATAATACAATCCGTTGCCATAACGGCGATAGAGGGCGACGGCAACTATATTTTCAAGAAGAAAAGGCTCAGAGGGGGGGTTCTTGTTAATCTTCGGGGGTGGGGGTTGGAGAGGGCGCGGGAGCCGGCGTTGGTTCCGGGGTGGATGGGGCGGGGGTGGGGCTGGGGGTTGGCGCGGAGTTGTTTGAGGCCGGGGTTTCGGGAGATTCGGGGGTGTCGGCTGTTCCGTTGGATGGAACGACGTCGCCACGATGTTCATGGGTGGCATCTTCTTGGTCGTCGGAATCGATGGCTTTGTGGACGACGCGGGGGAGTGGTCGTGGTTTTACTTCTTCGAGGGCCTCGGTCGGGACGGTGTCTTGTGGTGTCTCGGCGTGGAGCGAGGCGGCTTCTTGCTCAGTTTCCTCGGCTTCCTCGGCTTCTTTGGTCGAAAGCCTGTAGGATTCATAGAAATAGAGGCCGCCGACGAGGGCCGCAACTGCCGCGAAAGAACTTATAAAGAGGGTGATTTTGTGACGGAGGTTTTTTTGCTCGTCAAAGGGTTCTTGCTCGAGTTTCTGCTCGGTTTTTTCGACCTCTATGGCAAGATTGTCGGGTTTCTCATCAGTCGGCGGGGCGATGTAACCTTTGTTGCGGCGCGTGGGGTAGCCACAACCGGGGCAGGAATTTGAGTGATTTGAGATTTCGCGACCACACTCGTCGCATTTTATAAGTGCCATCTAATGATGATGTTAACGGAAATTAAACGAAATTGTTCCACGCTGGGTCTCGGGGCTGTCCTCTTTGGCGACCGAGAATGTGCATTGCTTGGCGGCGGCGATGCAACTTTGGCGGGCATCGGGACTTGCGGCGGCGGCACCGCTGCTGAGGCCGGGATTGTAGGAGGCGGCAACGACGCGGCCCTGGCGGTTGACGGTTACGTCGATGGTGATGGTTCCGATAGCGTTGGCGCGTGCCTTGGTCCAACTGGCGAGTGTTCGTCCGCCGAGGTTTACACCGGGTTGCCCTGAGGTATTACCGCTGGCGGCGTTGCCGTTGGGCGAACCACCCGATTTAGTCGAAGCGCTTGACGAGGAGGCAAAGGCGCCGGCCACGCGCGAGTCGGTTGCCTGGGCGGTTGCTTTCTGCTGGCGTTCGCGCTCCTGAGCGGCGGGGTCAACGACCGGTTTTTCAGGCTTTGGGGTCTCGGCTTTGGGCGTGGGGACCTTGGCGGGAGACTCCTGTCGCGAGGATGTCGTGTTGGAATGGGGTGGAGTAGGGGGCGCGGGGTCGATGATGGCCTCGGGAGGCGCGGGCGACTCCTCGACGGCCGGCTGTGGTGTCGGCTGTGCATCGGCAATATCTCCTAAGGCGACATACTCGCCGCCAAATAGGATTTCGGCCGAGTCGACCGGGGGCCACTCACGTTCGGCCTCGGCCACCGGGTCATAGCGCAAGTAGAGTGTCACCAGGCCGATGAGTAGCAGCAGGTGGAACGCTATGGTGCCGATGAGGGCTATAAGTTGTTGACGGGTAGGTCGCTGCATCACTTGGTGTCGTTAGGAGTGGAGGGCATGGCCGAGACGGGCGCCGGCTTGGTGGCGAGTACCATCTTGAGATTGTTTTGTGCGCCGAGGTCAAGCACCTCGATGAGCAGACCGTATGGGACCTCGTCGTCGGCATAGACGGCGATATAGTCATCGGCCGGGCCGGGCTCGGTCGCGTTCCCGTCGGCACGGTTAACCGAAAGGATAGCAAGCAGTTGCTCCTTGGTGACCAGAGCGGGTTCTTCGCCCGCAAGCGACACATAGAGGTCGCGATTCTGGTCGATATAGACGCGTGTCGCCGGTTTGATGGCCGTCTGCTCGCTGCTTTGGGGCAGGTTGATCTCGAGCGCCGTCGGGAAAACGAATGTCGAGGTCACCATGAAGAAAATCAGGAGCAGGAAAATGACGTCGGTCATCGAAGCCATCGAAAACGCAGCCTGCATGTCGTGTTGACGTTTTAATGCCATGGTTGATAGCGTTTTGAGGGTTGAGGAAAGATGTTATGCGGGCTCGTTGAGCATGTCCATGAACTCCATGGTTCGCGACTCGAGTTTGGTCATGACGGTGTTGATGCGGGCCACGAGGTAGTTGTAGGCAAAGAGGGCGATTACACCAACGACCAGACCGGCAACAGTGGTCACCAGCGCCTCATAGATACCTCCGGCGAGCACGTCGATGTTGGCTGACGAGCCGGCGGCGGCGAGGTTGTGGAAAGCCTCGACCATACCGATGACGGTGCCGAGGAAGCCGAGCATAGGAGCGCCGGCAGCGGTGGTGGCGAGCCACGGGAGGCTCTTGCCGAGGTTGGCAACCTCGATGTTGCCGATGTTTTCGATGGCCACGAGGACGTCGTTCATCGGGCGCCCGATGCGCGAGATACCTTTGGCAACGAGGCGCGAATAGGGCGATGACTCTTGGCGACACAGGTTGAGAGCGCTTTCAATCTCGCCATCGTGAATATAGTCCTTGATGCGCTGCATGAAATGGGGGTCGCTATGGTCGGCGCGGCCTATGGCGAGGAAGCGCTCGATGAAAACATAGATGCACACGATTGAGAGCAGGGCGAGGGGTATCATGATGAAGCCGCCCTTGAGGCATAGTTGCCAGATTGAGATGTCGTTCATACTTTAGTGAGGAATGATTGGGTGGGTGATGAGGAGGAAAAATTTGCTATATAGATTAATGTGTAAGCGCTATTATCTGAGGCACTCCTTATAGCGGGCGATGGTCTGCTCGAGCCCCATATAAAGGGCATCGGCAATCAGGGCGTGGCCAATGGAGACTTCATTGAGGTAGGGGAGCGAGCTGTGGAAAAACGCCAGGTTCCGGAGCGAGAGGTCATGACCGGCGTTCACGCCGAGGCCGGCCTTGCGTGCGGCTGCCGATGCCTTGACAAAAGGCTCGACGGCGGCGTCGCGGTCGACGGCATACATGTCGGCGTAGGGCTTGGTGTATAACTCGATGCGGTCGGCGCCGGTCCCGGCGGCTTGGCGGATGTTTTCCTCGTCGGTGCCAACGAAGATGGAGGTGCGGATGCCGGCCTGTTTCATTTTGTCGACAATCTCGCTGAGGAAATCAAAGTTGGGGGCAACGTCCCATCCCTCGTGGGAGGTGAGGTCGCCGGGGGCATCGGGAACGAGCGTAACCTGCTCGGGTTTCACTTTCAGCACCAGGTCAATAAACTCGGGGGTAGGGTAGCCCTCGATGTTAAACTCGGTTTTGACGAGCGGCCTGAGCAGAAAGACATCCCTATATAATATGTGTCTTTGGTCGGGCCGCGGGTGAACCGTGACACCGTCGGCACCAAATCGCTCACAGTCGGCGGCAAACAACTGCACGTCAGGGTGGTTCTCACCGCGAGCGTTTCTGAGTGTCGCGACTTTGTTGATATTAACACTTAAATTGGTCGTCATAGGAGATTGACTGTAAAAAATGGCGTTCCGACAAAATCTTTTAGCGGGACTTGGGTGTTTATCCGGCAAAGAGCAACTACAAATTCGATATTTTTTGGTAATTTTGCAGTCGACACGTTTTGCGAGTACAAAATTACAGAGAAATAACCAAAGAGAAAAGAATTTTGGCATCAAAAGATGACATAAAGCGACAAACGGCTGACAGCGAGGCAAAACTCAACCGCCTTTTCCCCGAGATTGAGGACTCTACCTCAATCACGGCGGCTATCGGTATGGCTAATTATAGCGCGTCGGCGATAGCCCGAGCGGTGGAAGACTGCAATGCCCATCTGCTGAACCTGAACGTCACGGCCGATGGAGCTATCCCTTCGGGCTATGACGCCGGCGAGGTCGTTGTCGACCTTCGCGTCGACATGCGCCACGCCATGGGGGTCATTCGCTCGCTTGAACGCTATGGCTACCGAGTGCTTGCGGCAACGTCGGGCGGACGGACGGTCGACGTGGCCGACGGCGCCACCGAGGATGTCATTGACGAGACGCTGCGCGAGCGTGTCAACTTCCTCCTGCGATTGATTGACTAATCAGTTGTTATTGTTGTTATAGTTTTTATTGTTGTCGTTGTTGTCGCTTCCCGCCTCTCCCATTACTTCCATCCACCCCAATACCATCACTCCCGTGAAACATCTTGCAATCTACGGAAATCTGTCCCAGCCCTCGCGGCGCCTCAATGCTATCGTTAACTTTTTCAAGTTGCTTGACGAGAGCGACTACCGCGTGACTGTCGAACGCCGGTTTTATGACTACTTGAAGGCGCTTGACGGCGACATGCCGCGGTTTGACACATTTGCCGATGAATGCCCGGAGTGTGACATAGCGGTGTCGATGGGTGGCGACGGGACCTTCCTGTCGACGGCTCGCGCGCTCGGTGCGTCGGGAACGCCTATCGTGGGGGTCAATACCGGCCACCTTGGCTATCTGGCCGACGTTGATGTTGCCGACGCCACGCGACTACTTGAGGCACTCGCTTCGGGCGACTATCGCGAGGAGCGCCGCGCGGTGTTGCAGGCGTCGATTGTCAACGGCGAGGGCGAAATACCCGCGGGAGAGTTTGCCTTAAACGAGATTGCCATCCTGCGCGCCGAGACGGCGTCGATGATTGAGGTCATAACGGCAATCGACGGCGAGCCGCTGGCCCACTTTCGCGGCGACGGTTTGATTGTGTCAACTCCGACAGGCTCAACCGGTTATAACCTGTCGGTCGGCGGTCCTATTATCGAGCCGTCATCGCCGGCGCTGTCGATTGCACCCATTGCGCCCCACTCGCTGACGATGCGTCCGCTCGTTGTTGCCGACTCGACGGTCATCGATATCAGCGTAGGTTCGCGAGTGCCGTCATGGCGCCTGAGTTTTGACGGACACTGGGTAACATTACCCATCAACACGCGTGTTCAAATTAAGCGTGCGCCTTTCACTATCAATATTATACACACGGCCGGACACACCTTTGCTTCGACCCTTCGCTCCAAACTGCTCTGGGGCGCGGCGTCATTTTGACCGGCGTGGCGGCTTCTGCTTGCCTCGGTACCACCGCTGCTCGCTTTCGAGCAACGTCTGCCCGGCTTTGATAGACTCGGCCGAGAGGGCTTCGGTCTCTTCTCCAAGCGTGCGGGCTGCCTTGACGTTGATATATCGCGGACCGCTACCGCGCTCAATATCAAATATTTGCTTTTTCAACTCAAGCGAGCGCTCGCTGTCGGGTGCCTGCCAGGTTTCGCCGGGTTGCACCTCCTCGGGGACGTGGCGCAACATGACGGCGCGGGTGATGGCTGTCACCGGGTAGCCGAGCGCGGTCCACATTACCTGAAACTCTGGATAATCACCCGGGTCAGTGCCCTCGATGACGATGGTGGCGGTGGTCATCGAACGCGGAACAAAGTCTTGGTCAATGATATACGGGTCGTCGGTCTGCAGCATGTCCCGGCCGATGAGCGAGTGGTAGAACGAGCGCGAGACGGTGTCGGTCAGCAACGCCGGGGTGACGTCGCGGCGGTCGACGGCCGGACGGATGAAGTGTTCGGCGTTGTCGCGGCGAATGTAGCCGTAGCCCCCGTCGGCCCACCCGGTCTCTGAATAGTTGGTGCGGGTTATGTATCCGTCGGGAGCGTCGGCGAGGTCAAATTTGACAAATCCCTCGTCGTTGGTCTCATAATAGGCACCATTCCCTTGATTATCAATGGCACCGAAGTTGGCTTGCACTCCCATGGGACGCGGCAACGTGTTCAGCAGTCGCTCGAAATCGTCGAGCGAACGGCATGTTGACAGCGCCATCGCCATCACGCGGCCCTCCATGTCCTTGAGCGCGGCGGTGTCGGGCGCCAGATTGTAACTGGCAGTGTTCATGACGGCAAATCCGGCGTCGTTCATGCCCATCCATGCGTCCTGCAACAGTGAGTCGCCCTCGTTGAACAGTCCCAGATAACTAAGCGTTCGGGCGCCGTCGCCCTCGACGCGGGCCACGAAGTTGGCGCGCGCATCGGTGTCGCGGTTTTTCCAAATCATGGGGTGGCCCGAGCGAGTAACTTTGCCCGAGAAAATTGCCGAGGTGCAGGCGATGCCGGCGGCAGGCACGAGCGCCATCAGCAGTAGGAGGAATGGTATTAGCCTGTGTTTCATTTCTTTATGGATACTTTAACTCGTTTGTTCTTGATTTTTTCACCGGCCACGCGGGCGAGGGTTTCGCCGGTTTTTGCCGCGGGTATGGCCACGAGGGCACTGTGGTCGCGCAAGGCGATTGAGCCGATTTCGGCCGCTGTCAAGCCGCCTTTGTTGACAAGGTAACCGACGATGTCGCCGCGCGAAATTTTCTCGCGGCGGCCGAGGTTGAGATAGAGCGTGGCAGTGTGTCGCGCGATTGGATTTTCAGATGGTCGCGGGTGGTAGTCGCGCTCCCAGTCGACCCACTCGGGAACCGATTCCTCGCCGTCGGCCGTGATGATAAACACGCGGCCATTCTCGCCGCCGAGGCGTCCCGTGCGCCCGTTGCGGTGGGTCCACGCTTGCGGCGTCGGGGGGAGATGATAGTGGACGATGTTCTCGGTCATGGCGATGTCGAGTCCGCGCGAGCCAAGGTCGGTAGTGACCAGAATTGGTGTCGTGCCGTTGTTGAACATTTCGAGCGAGTCCTCGCGGTCGTTTTGTTCCAGACCGCCGTGATACAGCCCCGCAGGCAAGCCTTTCTTTTTCAGATAATTGAACACTCGCTCGGCACTCTCGCGGTGATTGACAAACACCATCGTGCGGCCTCCGTCGTCGAGCGAGTCAATCAACTCGCCGAGCGCCTCGAGTTTGTCTTTTTGCCACGAAATCATGCGTAGTTTTTCGACCGTCGGGCGAGCGTCGGCACCGGCGCCGTCGCGCGCCTCGGTGAAGTCGAGCATCGTCAACTCGCCGGGATTGAGGTATTCGGGGTATTCCTCGAGGCGCGTGGCCGAGGTCAGGATAATGGTGTCGACACGCTTCATCGCACGAACGAGTCGGCGCATTTCGTCGGCAAAACCGAGTTCGAGCGATTTGTCATACTCGTCGAGAACGGCAACCGTGGCCGTGCTGATGTCAAGTTGGCGGCGGTTTAGGTGGTCGAGCAGTCGGCCCGGCGTGGCGATGACAATGTCGGGCGTCACCGTCAGCGATGCCGCCTCGTCCCTCATCGAGTGACCGCCATAAAGGGTCACGACGCGATAGCCCGCGGCAACCTTTGAGACCACACCGCCAATCTGCATCGCCAACTCGCGCGTAGGCGCAATAACCACCGCCGCCACACGTCCGGCCGGCGCCCCGAGCCGTTTCAGCAACGCGATGGTAAAAGCAACCGTTTTGCCGCTACCCGTGGGACTCAACAACAATATCGAACGGCCTGATGCCGAGGCCGTTGCCTGTTGCATCTCGTTGAGCGACTCAATGCCGAGCCGGCTCCTAATTTGAGTGATGATTTCCTTCTCTTTCATCCCAAACTTCAATTTTCCAACAAATATAACCCTTTCCCCCGACATATCCACAAAATTCCCTAAATAATCCACCCTCTACCTTAAAATTCGATTAAATGCCCGGTGTCATTTGAACTTCATATTTCATCACGATAACATTGCTTTCTTCTTAAGAACGTCATTGTGAACGGGTGATTTGGAAATTTTTTATAATTTTGCGGGAAATATTAATGATTCTTGCATATACTAATTGATGCTATAATGAGATGAAAAAAGTAGTTATTTCGTTGTTTATTTTTGCAAGCGCAATCAACGGGGCCGGTGCCCGGCAGGTCGAGGTGGCCCTCAACAGTGAGATTACCCACGCGCAGCCTATGACGGGGCTGGTGTTGTGGCCGTTCAAGGCGGCCGAACTCAACAAGACCCACGGCCAAAGCATTCAACTGGAGTTTGCCTACTGCTTGCCGTGCAAGGTGGTGACGGGCTGTGAGGCCGACGGCACGATTGTTTATGACTGGAGTTGGTTTGATGAGATTTTGGATGACGTTGCCTCGCGCGGCCATCAGTTGATAGCGCGCTTTCGCTACGAATATCCGGGCTCAAAGGAGGTCGATGGCAAGACGGCCGGAATGACTGCCGTGCCACAGTATATCAAGGACCGTGCCGACTATCACGAGACCTACAACAAGGTCGATGGCGACGGCCCGACATACTATGCCGACTGGAGCAACGCCGAACTTCAACGCTTTACAAAGCAGTTTTACACCGACTTTGCCGCGCGATATAGTGCCGACCCACGCCTTGCTTTCGTCGAGGTTGGCTTTGGCCATTGGAGCGAATACCACATCTATGGCACCACGTTGAAGTTTGGACAGAACTTCCCGTCAAAAGCCTATCAATCAGAGTTTTTTAAGCATCTTGAAGAGGTCATGGGCACATTGCCTTGGGGAGCGTCAATCAACGCTGCCGACAGTTACTATTCTCCCGTGCCCGACGACCCGACGCTCAAGGCCATCAATTTTGGCTGTTTTGACGACTCATTCATGCACAAAACCCACGAACTTGGCACCGCCGACGGCTACAACGAGAAATTGTGGATTGCTGCGGGATATGATACCCGCTGGCACAATGGTTTTCATGGCGGCGAAGTGAGTTACTATACAAGCAGTGACCAAAAAAATTTCCTTAATCCTCAGGGCATGTATGGCCACACGTGGGAAGAACAGGCCGGGAAATATCACATCACCTTTATGATTGCCAACGATGCGCCCGACGGCCCTTACGGCACCGGGTCTCGCTTTCTCTCGGCGTCGCTTGCTACCGGGTACCATTTCACCGTCAACCAATGCACCACCGACGGCACGACCACCCGCATCCGCGTGGCAAACACCGGCGTGGCACCGCTGTATCGCGACGCATATTTTGCCATCGACGGTTGCCGTAGCGACAACTCGTTGCGCGGTTTGCTTCCGGGCGAGGAGATGTGGGTAACGATTCCCCGCGGTCTTGAGGTGAATGCCGACGGTAGCGCGACGGCTAAACCTGTCATTGAAAGCGACCATATTCTCGGCAACCAGGAGATACAATATGAAGCCTCGACGATAGCCTCGTCGGTCAACGAAGTTGAGGTTGACATTGACCAGACCTCCGCTACCGAAATTTATGACCTCAACGGTCGTCGTCTAAACCTGCCGGTCGAGGGAAAGGTCCTCATCATCAACGGCCGCAAAACCATTCTCTGAAAAAAGCAGTTAACCCAAAGACAAACAAGATGACAACAGAAAAAGCGCGACCCGCCGGGCCGCGCTTTTTCTATGGATAGTATAGTTCTCTATAAACTTTAAACACTAAACTAAATTTCAAAATGGGCTTTGTTCATTTTGAATTAGCCGAGAATTAACATCTCGAGCCAGTAGGTAGCGGCGCCGCAGAGATAGCCGAGCAGAGCCAACCAAGAGATGTGTTTCAGGTACCAGCCAAAGCTGATTTTCTCGAGACCCATGGCGATAACGCCGGCAGCAGAACCGATGATGAGGATGCTACCGCCAACGCCGGCACAGTAGCTCAACAGAGCCCAGAAGTGACCGTCGACAACGAAGTTCTGCATATAGACGGGGTCGGCAGCGGCAGCGATAGCGGTCTCGGTGGCCACGGGATACATACCCATAGCGGCGGCAACCAAGGGAACGTTGTCAACAATTGACGACAAGGCGCCGAGGATAACGTCGATAACAAAGATGTTGTGAACCGACTCGTCGAGCGAACTTGCAAGCCATCCGAGAACGCCGGTTGACTGGAGCACGGCAACGGCCATAAGGATGCCGAGGAAGAAGAGGATTGAGGGCATGTCAATGTGGGAGATGACCGACGGCAGACGGTGCTCACGGGCCTTTTCAAGCATTTTCTTGTTGTAGAAAATCTCGGTGAACACCCAAAGGAGCGACAGCACGAGAAGCATGCCGACAAACGGCGGCAAGTGGGTAATCGACTTGAAGATAGGCACAAAGATAAGACCGCCTACACCAAGATAGAACATGGTCGAGCGCTCGCTCGCGGTAATAGTGTTGTCGACAACCGCCTCGGCTTTCATCTCGGGGAGGTTGCCCTTGAGCATGCGTGAGATGAAAAGCAAGGGAATGACAACCGACACGATACTCGGCAGCAACACATATTTAAACAGCGAGGCCACGGTAACGTTGCCCTTAACCCAGAGCATGATAGTGGTCACGTCACCGATGGGCGACCATGCGCCGCCACTGTTGGCAGCCAGGACGATTGCACCGGCAAAAATCCAGCGCTCGTGCTGGTCGGCAATCAGTTTGCGCAACAGCATTATCATAACGATGGTAGTGGTCAAGTTGTCGAGGATGGCCGACAGGAAGAAAGTTACCACGGCGATAATCCACAGCAGGGTGCGCTTGTGGCGGGTAACGATGTGGTCGGTAATCACCTTGAAGCCTCCGTGAACGTCGACGAGCTCAACGATGGTCATCGCGCCAATGAGGAAGAACAAGGTTTGGGAGATATCGCCGAGGTGCTCAACGATGTCCATATTGAGCACATACTCAAGCGCTTGCTTGTGCAGGGGCTCGTTGGCCAAATCGGGATGGTCGGAGAGAAAACGCTGGAAATGCTCGCCGGCCGCAATTGGAACGATAGAATCGGCGCCAAGAGCATAGACTACCCAGAGGACCATGCCAAGCAGCAACGCTGTTGCCGTCTTGTCGATTTTTAGGGGGTGCTCAAGCGCAATTCCAAGATAGCCGACACAGAAGATTACAATAAGAATAGTAGTAATAGTAGTCATAAGCTGTGATTGTGATTGGAATTATGAAACGTGAAATTAATTGACAGAATTTTGGAGGAGGGAAACGACTGCAAAGGTAGTGAAAAAGTCGCCAATTGGCGCAATATCGCGCCAAGTTTTTTTCGTCCTGCTGACTCATACCGGGGGCAAAAATCAAAAGACCATGGTTTTTGGTTGCCGTGGCGGGTATGAGCCCAAAGGGCGAAACGAGAATAAACCGCGTGTTTAGAAGCGGGCGAGGCGGTCGAGGTCTTTGATGGCGTCGGCGGCTTGGGCGAGGCCTGTGGCAGCGGCGTTCTCAAAGTGGCGGCGAGCACCGGCGAGGTCGCCCGAGAGGGCGGCAAGGTTCCCGCGAGCATATTCGGCCTCGGCCGACATGCCGGCGAGACGCAAGTTGGCAGCGGCGCCGGTCAGGTTCCCACGTTTCATCATCACGTTGGCGGCGTTGATGCGGGCCGTCGGTTCATTGGGATAAAGTTCGAGGCATTTTAGCAACACGTCGTCACAGTCCTTGACGCGTCGAGCGTTCAGGTAGTCAAAATATTGACACAATTCAGAGAGGCTCAGGCGGTCAGGCCGGCGGGTATAGACGCGTTCAATCTCTTTGATGTCGGTCAGGGCTGATGCTATTGACTGCACGATAACCGTCTGATTGTCAAGCAACGGGAAGATTACATCGCGCAAGAATGATGCCTGGGCGCCATATCGTCGGTCCATCAACGCGAGGCGCTCGGCAGTGTCAAGGTCGTCGCGCTCAATGATGGCAAGCAGGCTGTCGCGGTTCTGTATCGACGAGCGCTCAATCCACCCGGCCAGACCCTCCCAGTCGTTGGGGGCAACGCGGGTCGTGATGCGGTCGGCGAGGGTGGGGAATTTTGCGGCAATCATGGCGGCGATGCGCAGGGCGCGCTCGGCGGCAACATCGCGGGCCGCCGCGGTAGCACCGGGGGCGGTGGATGCCGACACGATTACGGCCGACACGGGGTATTCGCCTGACAGACAACGTGAAATAAAGGCGTTGAGCGAGTCGGTGGCGACACGATTGGCGGATGTCGATGCTATCGGCTCGGCGCTACCGTCGGCGTAGGTCAGACCGACGCGATGTCGTGCCGACACGATTTTGGCAACAGAAGCAGCCGGCATAGCATAGACATATCGGGGCCGGAAAGCGGTTGCCGTCAGCGAGTAGGCGCCTACCGTGACGGGGGGATACATAACCTCGGGGTCGCTCGCCTTGCGACGCGACAATGCTGTGACTACAACCTGTCCGGCATGGTCATTCGCCGTCAGCGACGTGGTGTCGCGATAGAGGAGCGAGTGCCGGCCGGTGGTGGCGTCGATGATGTTGTCGGGCAGTCGCGAGGGCAATTTGCCGGCGCGTTGCAGTCGCAGGATGGCGTTGCGGCCATGGATAGCCACCGGCGCGAGGGCAATCGTGTCGCCCATGGCAGTAACGAGCGCGGGGTGCAACGTGACGCTCTGCTCATGCTTGACGTGAAGCGCCGTCAGGTTAATGGTCATCAATACCTCGATTTTTGACCCCGTGGCCGTGACCTTGGGAGGCTCGATGGTAATCTGCCCGTCGAGCAACGAGGCGCTGCGAGTAGCCGCCATCGCCACTACCGCGCTGACTGTCAACGCTATCAGCGCCGTCCCTATTCTTTTCGTCAAAATATGTAACATAGGTTAACGGCGAGTTTTGTGGGACCAAAGTAGTTGCGCGTGTGATGGCCGTCAAACACGTTGCCATCAACTATATAGCGGTCATAATTGGTGTTGATATATCCTACTGTAGCCTCGAGTTCCAGGTTCCAGTGGCGCGACAGAATGAACGAGTAACCATAGCCGACGCCGATACCGTATGCCCAGCCTTCAAATCGGTGTTCGTTCAGATATTCCCAGTGCCAGCCGATGAAACCGAGCGGCGAGTCAAAATGTCCCGCGTTGTAGTAGCCCACCAAGAAGTTGGCTGCAAAGAAGTGGCCGCCCATGTTGTTGACCAGCCAGTAGCGACCCTCGGGCTGAACCATGGTGTGACGCCAACTGCGGTGACCAAACTTCCACGCGTTTATGTTGGCCGACAGGTCGATGGTCCACTGCTGAGCCACGCCCACCTCGGCGCCTATGTTCAGTGTCGCCGTAGCGTCATAGAGCAAGTTGCTCTTGACGGCAACCTCTTGAGCGCGAGCCTCTATACCGCCAAGAGTCATCACCGCAACGACAACTGCCACAAGTGTTTTTATTACATTTTGTATCATAATCAACTACAGAATAGGGAATTTTTTTGCAAAAATACAAAAAACTCTACAAACTGCCACCAACCCTGTCAATTTTCCCAATTACCTACTCTTTTGGCCCTCATTTTTGGTTAGTTGTGAGATTTATAAGAATTGGTTGATGGAGATTTGAATAATTTTCGTTCATTATAGCACCGTTTGAGAATAAGGTACTACCAATTTCTATGGTGCCGTGATTGCGATGGATATGGCCGAAAAGATGTAGACGGGGATTAATCGAAGTGACTTTCAATAATAATTTCTCCGACCCATAATTGATATTATCATCGAAATCAAGGATGCCGAAAGGTGGTGTATGTGTTATGAGAATATCTGTATCAGACGGAATGTTGTCATAATGTCGAACCTGACGGTCAGTCGCACAATCAGACATAAACATTGGCACTCCATAGAATTTAATTCCGTTGATTATAATTCCGGAGTTGCATAAATAATGAGTATTGTTGTCGAGGCCGTCAATTGATGCACCATAAAGGCATTCATCATGATTGCCGCAGATGAATATTTTCTGATTATATGGAAGGTCGCAAAACCAATTCATGAAGTCAATGGCTTCTGCTTCACTTCCAGCCATGGTAAAATCTCCCGAGTGGACAGCAATGTCCGCCTCGGGAAGATTTTTTAGTTGTCTATGCAGTCGGTGGGTATCGGAGAGATGGAGTATTTTCATTCACCTGTTTCTATGTCTGCCCAATAGTTTTCATTCTCGAAATCTATGGTTTCGCCGTCTTTTATCAGTCGGATTTGCCATTGGTTTTCAGGGAACTTCTCAAGGAATTTAATGGGATTAGAGGTGTGCATGGGAATAATCATTTCCGCATCAACCTTCATAAACAACTGTTCAAGAGTGTTGGGATCCGCGTGGCCGGAAGTGTGCACGTATTCATAATCTTCGCCTACAGATTTGGCAAGATCCGCGTTATAAGCCTGACTTTCAGGATTCAAATAACCCTTCCACATTGATAGATATTTCTTGGTTTTCCCTTTTGAGAAGGTATCGATAAGGGACGTAAATTGAGGCGTTGACCGAGCCAACAATACGCATCCTTTCCAGTTGATAAGCCGCTGAAGCTGGTCTGGGATAAAGAATTTAGGAGATTCTTTTGAGGTTTTGTTATAATGCAACACCGCTAGCATCCCTTTGTTAAATTCATAATAATGATCAACCGGCATAGATTGCTGCTCTCCATTTTCATCCGTATATTCCTCCCAGTCGGTTCCGCATCGGCTCCAGTCTTCTTTGCCAATTACAGATTTCATGATGTCAAACTGATATTCGTCCATCAGCAAAGGGCGGTTGGCAGCCGCAGCAGCCCGATATATTCCAAACAATCGGTCGATATTGGTAGAAGATACAAAGACTACGTTATACTTATTCTCCTTGAAAAGCTCTTCAAATCGTTGTTCAATCAAAAATTCCGGTTCGGCAGGTTTCTCATCTCGCTCTATATTGGTGCCTTCGCAAATGATGGCTTTTACAGAAGGAAGATTCTCAATTCTTTCATAAAATTGGCCTCCGCAAATGCCATGAGTTCTGAAATCGCCGGTATGGAATACTATATCCTCGTCGTTGCTTTTATTCTCAATGATGAAACCATAGGCATCATAAGCGGAATGATCCATCTTAACAGGCTCGATAATAAATGGTCCGAAAGAGAATTTTTCTCCGTCAAGGAAAGTATGAACTCTTTTGCAACGGTCAAGGATGTCTGTAGCTTTTTCTCCAGCTTCTCCTTTAATGTAAGTTAATCGCCGTTGGAGCTTGCAGTATATATCGTGAGCGGTGTGGCCCATATAGACCGGTATTGAGGGATCAGCCTCGGCAAGTTTGCCGATATGGTCGCCATGGTAGTGGGTGATGAGGAGGGCGCTTTTTGAGGTGTCGCCACAATTCAACCCCTCAATTTGTAATGTATCTTCGCTTTTGGGAGCGCCTGGCAGTTGATCGCCAAAATCGACAAACAGTTTCCAACCCTCCAATTCATATTCAGTGATGCACCCGCCAATCTGGTTGGTGCCTCGATGGATAGTAAGTTTCATACTTACGCTTTATATAAAGTTAAACTATTATCGGGTTTACATTCAAGAATCGGCACCATGGCAACCTTTTCTTTTTGACATAATTCTTCAAATTGTCCAATTGTTTCCGTGTTGTCTTTATTGGGCGCATATCCGAAAACAAAACATGGCTCTTTAGATTCATCAATCTTCAGAGAGGCGTCTTTTATGATTCCAAACTCCTGTTTCTGTTTAAGTAGGAAAGCCATGTCTTTAAGAAACTCTTTGGGAGCTCTCCCTACAGAATTATTGAAAGATTTAAGGTGATCGGCCAGACCGGATTTACCTTCGCATGCGCCGCATCCTTTTTTTAATTCAATGACATATAATTGGCCTTGCTTGTCAACCGCGATAATATCCAGACGTGTTGACTTGCGTTTGTCACTTTTTGATTTCGGTTTATATGCGTATGGGGCAAGAATGCTCGTTTGGAATTCAATATCGATAATAGTAAATTCAGCACCCGGTTGAGTGTTGCTTTTCACTATTTTATGTTGCTCCTCCCTTTCAGGTTTTGGAAAGTCGGCGAGCCATGAATCCATTTGTTTTTTTGCCTTCGCGATATAGGTTTTATAATCACCCTTTTTGAAAATTGATTTCAGGCCGTCGCGCTCCCCTCTCAACTTGTTGATAATTTCAGTTTGTGGCGGGATATTACGTTTTTTATCTCCCTTTACATTGACATGATGCTTGCCTTCAATCCCCGGAACTTCAGGAATCAGATCTTTACTCAAAAAATAAAATTCAGAAAATTGAACCGCCCCGTCAGGACTTTCAATTTTGGCTAAATTGTGCCCTCGATAATAAATGTTCACGTAATCAGAACGGATCTGCAAATCAAGGTCGGGATCATTTGCGACAATTTCAAGAAGGGATTTATAGCGCCCGTTCTGCCCGAACTCTTTGAGAAGCTTCGGGTTTCTGATTCCTCGCGGGGTATATATTTCTTTTGCCATAAACTTATTGTTTGAAAGTTGTTATTACATAATACGAATGAGAAATTTAATAGACGAGGTTTTTATGACAAATAATCTTGAGATATTCGTTGTTTATATCTGAAAATGAGCGACGTAACGCAAAAAGCATCGGGTGTCTATTAACAAAGTTTAACATTACTACCTATCGTCGGCAACTATTCAGTACACGAACTGAGGTTCAACGGCAAAGGTAATCAAAATTCCTAATAATACCCCTATACTGTAGCTTTTTTCTGAAAAATAAGGTTTGAGTTGCCGGAGTTGAGATTTTGTTATAAATTTGCGAATAACCTTGACGACAGCATGCGTTTTCGCAAAGGGCTTTCGTGAGTGGTTATTTGATAAATCAAGATTGTTCAAAAAATGACGATAACTTTACCTCCGCGCACTTCGGGCGCGCCTATCGCCCTTGAGGGCAACGGCTCGATTGTGGTCATCGGTGCCAACGGTGCCGGCAAAACGCGCTTTGCGAGTGCCCTGTCCCGGTCTCTTGGCGAGCGGGCGTTTCATGTGTCGGCCCTCCGTGCGCTCTATACCCCTGCGGCCGAGACGATTATGCGAGATTCTATCGGCATCCTATATGAAAAGATGACCGAGCGGTCACACGTCTTGCGGCACGACATCCGCGGCGAACTCAATCAGTTGATAGCCTTGTTGTTGCACGACGAGATGGTTAACCTGCTTGCCTATAAAGGCAACGTTCACGCCGGCGTTGAAAAGACCAAACTTAAACGAACCAAACTCGATTTCCTCATCTCGCGCTGGCAGGAAATTTTCCCTGACAACCGCATCTTGATTGAGGAGGGCCGCATGTTTATCGCCTCACAAACCGACGGCGACCAGTTCTCGATGGCGCGCCTGAGCGACGGCGAGAAGGCGGTCATGTACCACCTCGGGGCCGTGCTTTATGCGCCGCGCGATGCCGTTGTCATTGTCGAGAACCCGGGTATGTTTCTCCATCCGTCGCTTCATCGCCTCGTGTGGGACATCATCGAGCAGGCACGCCCCGATTGCACCTTTGTCTACTTTACCCACGACCTCAGTTTTGCGCCGACGCGCGTCGGCGGTCGCACGGTCTGGGTGCGCTCCTACGACGCCGTTCGCCACACTTGGGACTATGACCTGCTGAAACCCAACGAGAATATTTCAGAGGAACTGTTTATGTCGATAATCGGCGCCCGCAAGCCGGTGCTGTTTATCGAGGGCGACGGTGTCAACTCCATCGACGCAAAACTTTATCCACTGATATTCAAGGAGTATACGATAAAATCTCTCGGGTCGTGCAACAAGGTCATCGAGGCGACGCGAGCGTTCAACGACCTCAACAGCTTCCACGCCCTCGACTCGCGGGGCATCGTGGACCGCGACCGCCGCGACGAGCACGAGGTCGCCTACCTGCGCCGCCGTCGCGTCTGCGTGCCCGAGGTCGCCGAGATTGAAAACATCCTGATGCTCGAGGATGTTATCCGCGCCGTTGCCACGGCCCACGGTCGCAGTGAAGACCAGGCTTTCGGCAAGGTGCAAAGGGCAATCATTCAGTTGTTTGCGGCCGATCTTCACGCCCAGGCGTTGCTCCACACCCGCCACCGAGTCAAAAGCATCGTCGAGCATCGCATCGACGGCAAGTTTGACAACATCGACAGCCTCGAGATGCACCTTTACGACTTGTTGCGCGAGATAAACCCGCGAGGCATTTACGAGCAACTGTGCCGCGAGTTTAAGCGCTATGTGACCACCCACGATTATGCCGCCATCTTGCGCGTCTATAACCGCAAGTCGATGATTCCCGAGAGCGGCGTCGCCCGACATTGCGGCCTGACCAAAACCGACAAGAATCACTATATCAACGCGATACTCAACATTCTGCGCAATAGCCCCGAGTCGGCCGAGGCCGAACGAATTTCACTGGCCGTTCGCCGTTGCATAGGGCTTGACAATGACGAGTCAGAAATTGAAACCAACCAACAAGAGAAACCCCATGGGAAGCACAACCGTAAAAAGCATTAAGGCCTGGGTCGCAGCAACGCGACTGCACACGTTGCCGGTGTCTGTTGCCGGCGTCATCGGCGCGATGGCGCTGAGTATGACAGCCCCGGCGTTCCGCTGGCTGCCGGGTGTGCTTTGTCTCGTCTTCGCCATTCTTTGTCAGGTGGCATCCAACTTTGCCAACGAGTATTTTGACTGGCGCGCCGGGCTCGACCGGCCCGGTCGCGAGGGCTTTCGCCGCGGCGTGACCGAGGGCGACATCTCGCCGCGCGCCATGCTCGTGGCCACCATCGTGACGCTCTCGGTGGCATGTTGCGTCGGGCTGGCACTGATACCGTTCGGCGGCTGGTGGCTCATAGGCGTCGGCGTGGTCGTGGCCCTTGGCGCACTCGCCTACAGTGCCGGGCCCTATCCGCTGTCCCACCACGGTCTGGGCGAAGTCGCCGTCATAGTTTTCTTTGGTATAGTCCCCGTCACGATGACCTACTACCTGATGACCGGCTCCAAACCAACGGCCGACGCTGTCGCCGCCTCGGTTGCCATCGGCTTGATGGGCGCCAACGTGCTGATTGTCAACAACTATCGCGATATTGACGACGACCGCGCCGCCGGCAAACGCACCCTCGCCGTCAAATTTGGACGCACCGCCATGGAAACTCTCTACCTATTTAACGGCTACATCGCCATCGGGTTGATGGTGCCCTTCTGGAGCCTGACATCACCAGTTGCATGGATAATACCCGGGCTCTATCTCGTTGTCCACACCATCCTCTATTTCAGCCTCGTCCGACACCGCGGCGCCGCCCTCAACCCCCTGCTTGGCAAAACCGCCCTCGCCATGGTCGCCTACTGCGCCGCCCTCTTCCTCTACACCCTCCTCCGCTAACCTACCCAAAGACAAACCGATTGTCGTCTACCGGCAAATGAAGGTTTGTCTACGGGTGATACCCTAAAAGGTATAAAACGGTTTCAAAAGTTGAAGTTGGAGCACGGGATTTTGGTATATCGGAAATAATGCTTAATTTTGCACGGTTTTCTGTGCCGTTGAGGCGCATGACAGAGCCGTAAGGACACGTGACGATGCCGTCATCAAAAAGCCGTCAAAAAGCATGACGATGCCGCCATCTGACCAAGTGACGATGCCGACGGGCGCAGGGGCCACAATTCTGTAAAACATATATTAGAATTTCTATGCGCAAACATCGCCGCGCTGTCCTGATACTGGAGGATGGCACACGATTTGAGGGATTTAGTTTCGGCCACGAGAAATCGACGGCCGGCGAGGTTGTTTTTAACACGGCAATGACAGGTTACCCCGAGAGTTTGACCGACCCCTCTTATCGGGGGCAGATTTTGGTCACAACCTACCCGCTACTTGGTAATTATGGTGTGCCGCCGCGGCGCGAGAAGGATGCCGTCAGCGAGTATTATGAGAGCGACGCCATCCACTGCCGCGCCATCATCGCCCAGGATTATTCGTTTGACCACTCCCACTGGCAGGCTGACCGCTCGCTGGCCCAATGGCTCGACGAGGAGGGAGTTCCCGGTATCTTTGGCATTGATACTCGCGCGCTGACCAAGCACTTGCGCGAACATGGCTCGATGCTCGGCAAGATTGTCATGGATGGTGACGCCGAGGAGGATGTGCCTTTCTATGATCCCAATAAGGAAAATCTGGTGGCCGAGGTGTCGTGTCGCGAGGTCGAGACCCACGGCGACGGCGAGTTGACGGTTGTGCTCGTTGACCTCGGCGTGAAACACAATATCATCCGCTGCCTGACACGTCGCGGTGTCAAGGTTATCCGCGTTCCCTGGGATTATGACTTCAATACTATTGACTATGACGGCCTGTTCCTGTCCAACGGCCCCGGCAACCCGGATATGGCCGAGACAACGGTTGTCCACCTGCGCGAGGCATTGAAGCGCGGCAAGCCCATCTGTGGCATCTGCATGGGCAACCAGTTGCTTGCCAAGGCGGCCGGCGGCCGTACCTACAAACTGAAATACGGCCATCGCAGCCACAATCAGCCCGTGCGTCGCGCCGGCACCAACTCCTGCTATGTAACGTCTCAGAACCACGGCTTTGCCGTCGACACGGCGTCGCTGCCCGAGGAGTGGGAGCCGCTGTTCATCAACATGAACGACGGCACCAACGAGGGTATACGTCACAAGTCGCTGCCCTATTTCTCGGCTCAGTTCCACCCCGAGGCTTCGTCGGGACCCAAGGATACCGAGTTTTTCTTTGACGAGTTTATCGACATTTTAAAAAAATAACCCCCTCTACAATCACAAAAGACGATGGAGAAAGACAATATCAAGAAAGTGTTGCTGCTCGGTAGCGGCGCACTGAAAATCGGCGAGGCCGGCGAGTTTGATTATTCCGGTTCTCAGGCTTTGAAAGCAATGAAAGAGGAGGGTATCGAGACAGTGCTGATAAACCCCAACATCGCGACGGTGCAGACCAGCGACGGTTTTGCCGACAAAATCTACTTCCTGCCGGTAACGCCCTATTTTGTGGAGAAAGTCATCGCCAAGGAGCGTCCGGACGGGATTCTGCTTGCTTTTGGCGGACAGACGGCGCTGAACTGCGGCGTCGAACTCTATGAGAGCGGCATCCTCGAGAAATATAACCTCAAGGTGCTCGGCACACCCGTGCGCGCCATTATGGATACCGAAGACCGCGAACTGTTTGTCAAGAAACTCGACGAAATCGACGTCAAGACCATCAAGAGCGAGGCGGTCAACACCGTAGGCGACGCGCTTGCCGCCGCCGGCCGTCTCGGCTACCCGGTCATCGTTCGCGCAGCATACGCGCTCGGCGGCATGGGTAGCGGCTTCTGTGACAACGAGGCCGAACTCGTTGAACTCGCCTCCAAGGCGCTCTCGTTCTCGCCCCAGGTTCTTGTCGAGAAATCGCTGAAAGGATGGAAAGAGGTTGAGTATGAGGTGGTTCGCGACCGTTACGACAACTGTATCACGGTTTGTAACATGGAGAACTTTGACCCGCTGGGCATCCACACCGGCGAGAGCATCGTTGTCGCTCCGTCACAGACCCTTAGCAACGAGGACTATCACTACCTGCGCAAACTTGCCATCAAGATAATTCGCCACATCGGCATCGTCGGCGAGTGTAACGTCCAATATGCCTACGACCCCGAGTCGATGGACTACCGCGTCATCGAGGTCAACGCCCGCCTGAGCCGCTCGTCGGCCTTGGCGTCAAAGGCAACAGGCTATCCCCTCGCTTTTGTGGCCGCAAAACTCGGCCTCGGTTACGGCCTCTTTGACCTGAGCAACTCGGTGACCAAAGAGACGTCGGCATTCTTTGAGCCGGCACTCGACTACATCGTCTGCAAAATTCCGCGCTGGGACCTCGGCAAGTTCCACGGCGTTCAGCGCCAGATTGGTTCCCAGATGAAGTCGGTCGGCGAGGTCATGGCGATAGGTCGCACGTTTGAAGAAGTCATCCAAAAGAGCCTGCGCATGATAGGGCAGGGGATGCACGGCTTCACGGGCAACCACGACATGAAGATAGACAATGTCGACAAAGCGCTCGCCGAGCCTACCGACAAGCGCATCTTTGTGATTGCCAAGGCGTTGCAGGAAGGTTACAGCGTTGAGCGCATCCACGAGCTGACAAAAATCGACCGCTGGTTCCTCTATCGCCTTGCCAATATCGTCAACACCCAGCACGAGCTTGAAGAATATAACGACCTCAAGGCGCTCCCCGTCGAGTTGCTTCGCCAGGCCAAGAGCCAGGGTTTCAGCGACTTCCAGATAGCGCGCGCCCTCTTCAAGGAGTCGATGGGTGCCGGAAGCGAGGCTGCCGGTGCGGCCGACGCCGTTCGCCACCATCGCAAAGCGCTCGGTATCACACCCGTCGTCAAGCAAATCGACACCCTTGCCGCCGAATATCCCGCCCAAACCAACTATCTCTACCTAACCTACAACGGCTCGGCCAACGACATTGACTATGAGCACGACGACCGCTCGATTGTAGTCCTCGGCTCGGGCGCTTATCGCATCGGTAGTTCGGTTGAGTTTGACTGGTGTTCGGTCAACGCGTTGCTGACCGTCAAACAGCAAGGCTGGCGCTCGGTTATGATAAACTACAACCCCGAGACCGTGTCGACCGACTATGACATGTGTGACCGCCTCTATTTCGACGAGTTGACCTATGAGCGCGTGATGGATATCCTCGACCTCGAGCAACCGCGCGGCACTATCCTCTCGGTGGGCGGCCAGATTCCCAACAATCTGGCGATGCGCCTCTCAGATGCCGGTGTCACCATCTTTGGCACGAGCGCAAAGAGCATCGACAACGCCGAGGACCGCAACAAATTCTCGGCCATGCTCGACCGCATAGGCGTCGACCAGCCCCGCTGGCGCGAGCTGAGCAGTTTTGAGGATATCGACCGCTTTATTGCCGAAGTGGGCTATCCCGTGCTCGTCCGTCCCAGTTACGTCCTCTCGGGCGCCGCGATGAACGTGTGCTCCAACGACGATGAGCTCCACCGCTTCCTGCGCCTCGCCGCCAACGTGTCAAAGGAACATCCCGTCGTTGTCACCGAGTTTATCCAGAACGCCAAGGAGATAGAGATGGACGCTGTTGCCGCCAACGGCGAAATCGTGGCCTACGCCATCTCAGAGCATATAGAGTTTGCCGGCGTACACTCGGGCGACGCCACCATCCAGTTCCCGCCCCAAAAACTCTATGTCGAGACAATGAGACGCATAAAGAAAGTGTCGTCTAAAATCGCCAAAGCGCTCAATATCTCGGGTCCGTTTAACATCCAGTATCTCGCCAAGAACAACGACATCAAGGTTATCGAGTGTAACCTGAGGGCATCGCGCTCGTTCCCGTTTGTGTCCAAGGTGCTGAAAATCAACTTTATCGACCTTGCTACTCGCGTCATGCTCGGCCTGCCTGTCGAGAAGCCCTCCAAGAGCGCGTTTGACCTCGACTATGTAGGCATCAAGGCGTCACAGTTCAGTTTCTCGCGCTTGCAGGGTGCCGACCCGGTGCTCGGCGTCGACATGTCGTCGACCGGCGAGGTTGGCTGTATTGGCGATGATACCGACGAGGCCATCCTCAAGGCGATGCTTGCCGTCGGTCACCGTCTGCCCAAGAAGGGCGTGCTGCTCTCGACCGGCAACCCGCGCCAAAAGGCCGACATGCTCGACGCGGCCCATCAGTTGCACAACCACGGCCTGAAGATTTATGCCACAAGCGGTACCCACCAGTTCCTGACCGACAACGGCATCCCCGCCGTCAAGGTCTATTGGCCGTCGCAGAGCGACATGCAGCCCCAGGCTATCGAACTGATGCAGAGCCACCAGATAGACATGGTTGTCAACCTGCCCAAGAACCTGACGCCGACCGAACTGTCCAACGGCTACAAGGTGCGCCGCGCCGCCATCGACCTCAATATCCCGTTGCTGACCAACGCGCGTCTGGCGTCGGCTTTCATCGCCGCCTTTACCGACCGCTCGCTCGACAGCATCGAGATTAAGGCTTGGGACGAGTATTAATACTCGTCTCGGCCTCAAAAGTCGGGCCGATTGGTCAAAATGTCTACTTTTGAGGGTTGAAATGCCACTATTTAGTTATTTAGGACCACTGTTTATCTAATAATACAAATAGTGTTGTTAACTTTGCTATAAATATAT
>JAFLTK010000158.1 GCA_022511505.1 Muribaculaceae bacterium | reverse complement strand
CGACTGACGCGGGGAGCCGTTCATCGGCCCCCCGCTTCAGTGTGGTTATGACTATGTGTCGATTAGCGGATGACGACCTTGCGGGCGGTGTTGCCGCGTTGCTCAATGTAGACGTTGCCGGGTTGCAGACCTGCAGCGTCGATCAGCACGCCCTGCAGGTTGTAGTAAACAGCCGGTAGGTTGGCATCGGTATCGACTGCTACATTCTCAACAGCCGTCGGCTTGTTGTCACCTTTTGACTGAACCGAGAGATTGATGTTGTAGAACGGCTTGAAGTTTACTGTAACTACAGGGTTGGGATGGTTGACGATAATGTCATGATAGCGATTGGGGGTGGTCGATAGGTCAACAGCATCGGGATGGGTTTTGTCAATGATGCGAATATCATTGATTTCCAGTTCCTTTGACACCTTCTTCAACAATTCATCCACAGTCAGATTGCCAACATAGAGATATGAATCGTGATCGTCGTTGCAACCGTCGACATCGAGACCGGTGTGGAAATTATCGACGAGGTATTGCTGATTGGTCGGGTCATTCTTGTCGGCCGTGAGGTCAATATTGATGTTGTCGCCTTTAAGGGTCAGGATGAAATCGCCATCCAGATTGGGCGTGTTATTACCGGCATAACGATGCTCGTTGTCAACGACGTCGAGTTTTGTCAGCGCGCTTTCCGTTGCAAACGTAGCGGCACGTGCCGAACCGGCGTTTGCCGACGGAGTATAGGAAAGCGAGAAGTTATATTCGGGGTCGTATTTGACAATCTTATTGTTCAAACCTGTCGTTTTTTTGAAAATTTTGACCGGCTCGTGTCCGCCAGGGAGGTCATATCTAAAGTCTTTATTATTTGAACTATTACTATAATATACCCAATGGTCGGTCTGCCCGTATTTTGAAATGGCTAACTTGCCATCTTGTCGAGTAAATTGGAAAATACTCGGCTTTGCATCTGAGATGTAGACACAAGGAAGGAAATGGGCAGCCTCACTAATATAAAAGTAAATTTCCTTTCCATATTGATTATACTTGAGTCTAAATCCTTTGTCCATGTCACGGGCATCAACGGCTTCCACCGTGAGAACGATGTAATCATTAGAAAGTGAAGGCAAGTCAGAAAGGACAAATGTTGAACTTCTCGGAGGGAAGGAGAAATATCTACCGGGATAAAACTCGTTACTACCAAGCGCAACGGGCATTGTCGCAGTACTTTCTGTAAAATGCTCTTTTGTCGTCAATACAGCGAGGTAATATCCATCTTCTGTAACATTTGTCTCAGCACCTTTATTATAATGTGTTATACCGGCAAGCACGATTTGGTCGCCATCTGAAATTTCAGATGCGTCGGTTACAAGTTGGAATATTTCTTGTTGCTCAGTTGCAAATTGCTCGGTGTAAAGGTTATAGAAAAGGTCGGCAGTCTCGCCCTTAGCACCATCGGCAGCGTAGGGTATTACTTCAAATCGGCGATGAAGTTCATCAATTGTAAAACGAGGGAGTTCGGGAGTGGAAAATTCCGTTTCGCTAACAGGCTTTCCATCGATAGAGTAGGAAATAACCTTATAGGAGGTAGCGCCTTCTGACTCTGCTGTAACTTCGGTGCCCCCGAAAACGCGGCAGTCGGTGTGAATCGACACCTCGGGCCGGGCCGGCGGGAAATAGACCTTCTTGAAGACTACAGAGTTCTTTTTAGCATTAGTGGCAGAGACAGTCAATGGTGAGAAATAACATGTTACTATTTCCTTTGTATTAGTAGATGTAGTATAACATATATTATAAGGCTGATTATTAAAGGTTCCTTGCACGACTACATTGTTACCATTGTTGAGTTTACTATTAGCAAAATCTACAAATTTAAATTTGTTGTAGGTTGCAGTTTTGGCTCCCGTAGTAACTTTGCTTGTGGAACTCAAACGAAGGTAATTGCCATCTTGGTTTTTCAAATAAAACTCGTTATCACTACCCTCAACAGCCTCGACTTTAAGAGTCATAGTGGTTTTACCGTTATTTTGGACATAATAGCCGTTTTCGGCCTGTTGTGCAGTAAGAACAGCAACGTAACTCTCAGGTTTTGCATTGTTAAACCACAAACTTTGTTTGCCATCTGTTCCGTTAATATCGCCATAAAAGCCATACGTACTATGAATTGAGGTACTCATCAACGTAATATAATAAACATTGGGAACAACGACAAAACCATCGTGGATGTCGGCGATTATAATCTCGTCGCCATCGCCAATTTCTGAGGCATCTTTAACCAAATGCCATTCCCAACGGCCTGTCTGGGCTTTCGCTTCAACGCCGGTCAATAATGCTATTGCCGCAAAAGCCATTGTGATAGTGCGTAAAAAATTTCTCATAAAATGTATTAAGAATTGATAATGGTTAAGTTTATTGATAAATTCGTGCTAACATCTTGGCAAAAATACAAAATTAAAAGTCCTAAGTTGGCTTGTATTAATATTTGTTAACCACCTCTCCAAATTTTTAATATAATTTAACAAATAGGAAGGTGGAGAAATTGGAATAGTGGGGGAAGTGGTGGGAATGTGTAAAGAGGCGTGGGAGATTTGGCTGTCGGGGAAATGTTTTGTATATTTGCGCTGAGGGCCAATCAATGTCAACGAGCCAATCAATGCCTATGAGTCGACAAAAGCAACGCCGCCACTGTCTCAATTGCGGCACCAAACTATATGAGGGCAATTATTGCCACGTCTGCGGACAGGCGGCCACCACGGGCCGATTGTCCACACGCAATCTGGGCATGCACATCCTCGCCGGCGTCACTCGCATCAACAAGACGTTTTTGCGCACGGTCGGCAACCTGCTCGTCCATCCCTGGAGGGTTGTGGCCGACTATATCCGCGGACGCCGCGTGGCCTACGTTGCGCCGGTGCAACTGCTTCTGGTGCTGACGTTTATCGACTTGGCGGTCAGTTCGTTTCTTTTTGGAGCGGGCGACGATAGTCGGCTCAGTGCGGCCTTCGGCGATGTTAATTTGATAGGAGGCACGGGCGTGGTGGTCGCCTTTGTCAACGACCTGTTTCGCCATCTCGTCACTTCCACGACTTGGATTTTCATGCTGATGCTCATCCCCGCCATTCCGGTCTTGAGGCTGACCCATAGGCTTGTGGGGGTAACAAAATACAATCTTGCCGAGTATATCGTCGCGGCGCTCTATTTCTCGTGCTTTATTCTGCTCGTGCCGCTTGTTGCGGCGCCGTTGACCCTGCTTGGCGACGCGGCCAAAACGGCAGTCACCTCCGTTGAACTGCTTTATTTGTTGATAATGCCCGCGATAGCTGTCTACAAATCGCTGTCGTCGTCACCAAAGACACCGGCGGTCAAGATTGCCGCCCTGGGGCTGTTTCTCCTGCTAAGCGTCGCGACCTACGTCCTGCTTCTGCTCCTTGTGCTCGCCCTACACGTGATTACTAAATAGCGACAAGACGGAAGGCGCCGTCGATGTAGACAAAGCGGGCGAGGCCGGCGGCGATGAGGTTGACAACGGCGGCGTCGGCCAGCGAGCGCGACAGGTGGGCGTCGATGGCGAGGCGGTCGAGCCGGGCGGGACCGTCGGCTATCAGGCTGAGGATGATTCCCTCGGGGCTGGACGAGGAGACAACGAGCGGGCGGCGTTCATCGTCGGGCGCGGCGGCCATTCGCCACGCTTGGACCATCAGTGGATGGGCGGCAATGTTCTCGTCGTGAACGCGGTAATAGGCGCGATGGCGTCCGTCGGCCTCGACCACCATCACGGGGCGATGCTCGGCGGCCTTGATGTCGACGCGGAGCACTACGTGGCCCTCACCCGTGGCAAAGGCGGTGAACTCAAGCGGCACCGAGGGGGCACAATACATCGACGCGGCTTGCTCGACGACAAAAATGTCTTCCTCGTTACGGATGCCGGCGATGGCGCCGTTGTCCTTGACGCCGACAAGCAGCCGGCCGCCGTCGTTGTTGGCAAACGCCGAGACGCTGCGGGCTATCTTGCGGGCATCAGAGATGGCAAATTTGAAATCCTGATGCTCGTGCTCGCCCTCCTCGATGAGCCGGGCGATATAGTATCGGCCCTTGATGGCTTTGAGGTCTTTCATTTGGGGTATTGGAGGCGCGAGTGGTCGATGTTTTTGAGGATGGCGGCAAAACGGGCGGCGTCGATGCGTGCAGCGTCGAGGTTCATAAACATGTAGTTGCCACAGTCGCGCGCCGAGGCTCCGGGGATGTCGCCGCTCCACGAGGCAACGGTCTCCATGGTCTCGCGAACGAGGTCAACGACGTCGGCGCTTTCAAGGTCGCCTTGAAGCAGGAGGTAATTGCCTGTACAACACCCCATCGGTCCCCAATAGACAACGCGGTCGCGCCACGCCGGATTGTTGCGCAGGCAGGTGGCGGCGATGTGCTCCATGGCGTGGAGCGCCTCGGGCGAGAGGGCCGGCTCGCGGTTGGGCGCGGTCATGCGGATGTCAAAGGTGGTGATGCAGTCGCCCGAGGGGGTGTAGTCCTTGCGGGACACATAGATGCCCGGCATCAGGCGGTTATGATCGATGGTAAACGATGGTATCTTTTCCATGGCGGTTAAAGCGTGGAGAGAATTTGACGGATGATATCAAACGAGCGCGCGGGGGCGTCGTCCCAGAAACTGACATACTGGGCGAAATTGTCGCCCGACCCGGGGGTGTCGCTGATTACGCGTATCACGCTGAACGGCACGCCTTTAAGGTGGCAAACCTGGGCAATCGCGCCCGACTCCATGTCACAGGCTACGGCCGCTGGATATAACTCAAGAATGCGCCCGAGCACCTCGGGGCTCGATACAAACACGTCGCCCGAGGCTATCAACCCCTTGACAACGTTCTCGCCCTCGACGGGCAGCGCGGCGGCCTTGAAAAACCGCGGGCAGCCCTCGACGGTGCCCCACTCGTTGCCGGGACCGCACCACACGTCGTGGTAGGCAACCTCTGTTGCCACCACGACGTCGAGCACTCCCGCGCCGCCGCCGGTCCCGCCGGCAACGCCGCTGTTGATTACAAGCGCCGGGTGGAAAGTGTCGATGAGTGTCAGCGTCCCGACGGCCGCGTTGACCTTGCCGATGCCGCTCTGCATCAGCGCCACCTCGACGCCCGAAATTACGCCGGTGTGGATGTCAAACCCGTTGATTCTTATCTCTTTATGGTCTTCAAGGAGCGGGAGCAGGAGTTTCAGCTCCTTGCCCATCGCTACGATTATTCCTACTTTCATTTTGCTCGTTTTGTTTCAAAAAATTTCTTCATAATGGCGGCGCACTCGTCGGCCAGGACTCCGGCCGTGACGGTTGCTCGCGGGTGGAACGGCTTGCGCGTGGTCATGGTGGTGTAGCCGCGTTTTTCCTCGCCGGCGCCGTAGACTATGCGCGAAATTTGCGCCCAGCCGATGGCTCCGGCACACATTAAGCACGGCTCGATGGTCACATACAACGTGCAGTCGGTCAGATATTTGCCGCCGAGTTGAGAGGCGGCGGCAGTGATGGCCTGCATCTCGGCATGGGCGGTGACGTCGGTCAGCGCCTCGGTCATGTTGTGACCCCGGCCCAGGATGGAGCCTCGCGGCGAGACGACAACGGCGCCTATCGGTATCTCGCCCTCGCGCATAGCCTGTCGTGCCTCCTCGAGAGCTATCTTCATGAAATACTGGTCTTTATCTATCATCGTTGTTGCCGGTTTATACGTCAATAATCATGCCCTCGTTGGCAGCGATGACCTCACCGCCAAAGGCTTCGGCCGCTTGCTCGACGAGGATTCGCTCGTCGCGATAGCGCTTGGAGTAGTGGCCAATGACGAGGCGGTCGACCCCGGCACGGCGCGCAATCTCGCCCGCCTCGCGTGCCGTCGAGTGACCGCGAGGCCACGCAAGTTCCTTGTTATCATCGCCATACGTTGCCTCGTGATAGAGGAGGTTGACGCCACTGACGGCGTCGACAACCTTGTCGCTGGGGCGCGTGTCGCTGCAATAGGCATAGGCGAGCGACGGGTCGGCCGGTGTGGTCAATCGTGCGTTGGCAATCACCTCGCCGGTCTCGGGTCGGACCCAGTCGGCCCCGGCCTTGATAGCAGCGAGGTCGCGGACGGGGATGTTGAAAAAACGTGCCAACTCGCCGTTGAGGTGACGCTCCTTGGGCTTCTCGCGGAAAAGATAGCCTGTGCACGGAACGCGGTGGTCGAGCGGAATGGTCTCCACCGACAGCGACGGCATGTCGACAATCGTGTAGCGTTCACCGGGCCTCACCTCGCTCCACTCTATCTCAAACGGCGTCTCGCCGCAAAAGAAATCCATCATCGGTTTCAGTAACTGGATGCCCTCAGCAAAGGTGTGGATGGTCAGCCGACCTCCTTTCTCGTGAAGCGCCATAGTCGACAGCAGTCCCGGCAGTCCGAAAATGTGGTCGCCGTGGAGATGGGATATAAAAATGTGTCTTAGACGCGAAAATTTCAGTCCCTGGATGCGCATTTGGCGCTGGGCGCCCTCGCCGCAATCGACCATCATCAGGTTGCCGCGATAGTCGACAATCTGACACGACGGCGTGTGTCGCCGCGTCGGCGTTGCCGAACTACACCCTAATATATGCACCTTAAACATTGAACCCATAGACATTACTTTTAGTTTTGCTTAGCGAAAACTTCCGTTTGCAAAATTACGCAAAAATCGCGATACCGACAAGCGACCGCTTTCGCTGAAAATTGTTGCAAAATTGTAACAATCGGAGGATGTTGCAGCGATTGTTACATTGTTGTAACAATCGTTTTTAGTGGTTATGATATTGATTGATAGGGTGTTATATGATTTATTGCAGGTTTGTTTATGACGTTAACACTCATTAACATTTAAAAAATTTTTTCGGTCAAAGATTGCGTAACTTTGCATCGTCACCACAACAAAACAACCCC
>JAFLTK010000157.1 GCA_022511505.1 Muribaculaceae bacterium | reverse complement strand
GGGGCATTCTCCCCTCGCGATCCAACCACTCGGGAACCTTACCGTTCCCGTGTGGTTTTTTCGCAAAGGCCCGTGACGAGGAGCAGGAGCTCCTCGTCAGGACTATAGACATCCCCATCGCTTACGTGGGGTGAAAAAGCGAGGAGCCGGAGGCGCTCGTCACGACAGGGACAAGATCTCCGGCTCTAAAACAGATTCTGAGAACAGGCTCTAAATTGGCGTTATCGCGTTATTGGCCGGCGAAGGTGATGGGGACGCTGTAGGGTATTCTAATCTTGATGTTGGTGTTGATGCCGTTAACGGGGTCGATATCAGATTCGATAAAGGATTCGTTATCGGAGTCGATATCGGATTCGATGTCGGCAATCTTAGCTTCTGCAGAGGGGGGAGTAATGGTGACCCGGTCGATAGTCGAGCCTTCCTTTTTGGCAAGCAGATAAGCATAAGAAGCATTCATGATGATGTTGCCTATCCGGCCATTAATCGACGTTTCAATATTTAGACCTACGTTATAGGCATAACCGCGCGAGGAGTAATTTTCCTCTGAGAAGTCAAAGAGATTGTCGATACTGCTCTCGACAAGGGTGACACTATATGTTTTCCAGTTGTATATTCCAAGTGTCTCAATATCGCAATTATAGAAGGTCAGAAATACCTCGGGCACTATGCCGATTCTACAGAAATCTATTGTGCCTTTGAGGCTTTCACACTGGATATCGCCGTCTAAGAGGTCGCCGACTTCGACTTTCTTAAGCATACCGGGAGGGACGATAATGGTGGCGACGTTGTAGCGTTCCCCATCCAAAAAAGTGGTTACGCTATCTATTGTTGTAACATATCGATTTCGGGTGATGCCACTGTCGCCCCCTTCATCTTCGATGAATACTTTTACTTCATCATCTTCGTCAGCCCCATCGGGGAAAATATCCTGGATGTTGAGCCCTAAGACAACGCGGGAGGCTCCTTCCTCGACATCGACGTTGAACAGGACGGCCCACGCCTTGTCCATGACAATCTTGGGGCGAGTTATTGAACTGTCTTCTACTATTTTAAACGACAATTGTTCAGATAATGACCTGTAAACTTTATCGCCTTGAACCAACCTGAAGTCACCGTCGATTAGCAATGTCTTGAAAGGGTCAAGGTCGATGGTTTCCATCTCCCCGGTCAGTGCAACGGTGATTCCGGCATCGGTTTTTTTGAATAGAATGAATGGCGCGGCGATGACCATGGCGGTCATGGCTATCAGAACGCCTATTAGTATTTTGGTTGTTGATTTCATTGGGTTATATTGGTGTCGTTGGTATTATTGAGAAAAGTGGAGAAGGCGTCGGCGAGGTCGGCCGGGGTTACGCTGAGAAGCGAGAGTTGGCGGAAGATCGACGGCAACACCTGGCGGTTGAGTTCGTCGCGACGGGCGGAAATGACCTTGTCGCGTGCTCCGGGGGAGACGAAGAAGCCTTTGCCACGCTCGGTATGGATGACGCCGAGGGTTGTCAACGTGTCGTAGGCGCGCATGGCTGTATTGGCGTTGACCTCGAGAGTGGCGGCTATCTCGCGCACCGACGGCACCCGGCCACCCTCGGCATACTCGCCGGCGAGGATCATGTCAAAGATGCGATCGACGATCTGCAGATAGATTGCTCTTGATGATTGATTATACATTGATATTCCTCCTTTCTGTTTACCAGCGACTTATGATTTCCCACTGCTTCATCCTGAAATAGCAGAACACAAAGCAACCGGCAGTGTAGATCATTTCCAACGCAATTCCAAGACCTATAATTATATTCTCGTTGACCTCAAAGTCGAAACGCGGCTCATAGCTGCCTCCAAACAAGTTCAAAGGCAAGATGGCACCCAAGAATAGGATGCCCCAAACAATCTGAAGGGCCGACGTGGCGACAAATGTCATGATAAAACCGTGGCGGGGCCAGAGAGCGCTGCCGACGGCGTAGGTCGACAGGATGCAACAGAAGTATCCAAGCCACAATATTACAAACTTGAGCCAAAATTCTTCGGACATCAACTCTTTAAGCTTCCACGGAGCAAGTATAAAATCGACATCGGGACCGAGGTAGGAGAACAGGCCAAGGCGAATGAAGTCGGCGACCATAATCGACACGCTCATCAGCAAGATATACCCAACACAGTAGATGGCAAACAGCGCTGTAAACTTTTCAAGCGACGAGGCCGGGATGGTCAAGAAACCCTCGCGCGAATGTTTGGTAGCAAGCACCGAGAACATGCGCGAGCCGGCAAAGGCCGACATTACAATACAGAGCACTGCAACAATCGGAATGAGAGAGCTTGCCATAGGGTCATGATTTGAGCTCCAATATTGATTATTAAACTGATACTCGTCTTGAAAGAGCCACGTGAAGACGCACAAAAGGAAAGTAGGCAGGAAGGCGACGAGGAGGGTCAGGAGAAGGAGATGGCGGCGATGCTCGCCAACATAAGACTTGAGATAAAGCTTAAAACGGTCATAATCAAATGTTTGTCCTACAGGTTTCATTACTTGACGGGTGATGAAGGTTGGTTGAAAATGCTGGAAATAGTCTCGGGGGCGGCAAAGGCGAAGTCAAATAGCAACTCGAGGTTGAGGCGTGTCTCGTCGCCGTCGTCGTTGGGGAGGACGACCGAGGTGCCTTCGATTGACGGCAGCGCGTGGAGGGCGCCGGCAACGACGGCGGGATCGGTGGTCTTTTCAAAGCGGAGACGCTGCTGGATAGCCTCGGTCGACTCGTTGAGGAGCACGCGCCGGTGGTTCATTATAATAATGTGGTCGAGCAGCGAGTCAATATCGCGCACCTGGTGGGTGGAGATGATAAACACGCGCTCGGGGGTTGCTTTCTCGGCAACGAGGCGACGGAACATCGCCTTGCCGGGAATGTCAAGGCCGTTGGTGGGCTCGTCCATCAACACAATGGGCGTTTTGCACGCCAGAGCAAATGCCATCATGACCTTTTTGCGCTGACCCATAGAGAGTTGGCCAATGTTGATTTCGCGCTGGAGACCAAACAGCTCGAGGCTGCGGTTCATGTCTTCGATGTCAAAATTGGGATAGAAGGGCGAGTGGAGTTTGACATAGCGGTCGAGGGTAATCGACGGGAACTCAAACTCCTCGGGGACAATGAAAAACGAACTGAGGGTTTGGGGCAGACGGCGGCGCGAGTTGACGCCATCAATCAGGCACTCCCCCCGGCGTGGAGTCAAGAGTCCGGCGACAAGATAGAGCAACGTAGACTTTCCGACGCCGTTGGGACCGAGGAGACCGTAGACGCCTCCATTGCCAACGCTGAGCGAGAAGTCGTCGAGAACGGCCTCGCCGCGGCGGCTGTAGCTGAATGTGATGTTTTTAATGTCAATCATAATTATGGTGTTGTTGATGTTGTTGATGTTGTTGATGTTGTTGGTGTTGATGTTGTTGGAGAAGTGGTTTCCCAAGCGTGCCGCGGAGCGGCTTCTCTTTCATTAACCCCGTACATGCGAGCGAAGCGAGCTGTGCGGGGTAGGCAATCCCTCTGAGAATCGTCCCGGAGGGACGAGATTTCACGCGGTGACATTACTATCAATGGGAGAGATTGTCCCTCCAGGACAATCTACTTTCCCCGTTACTACCCCGCACTGCGCGCTTCGCGCTTGTACGGGGTTATTGAAATTCACATCGCTCCGCGATATTTTGGTAATGGTGAGCATAAAGATGGTGGTATTGATGTTGATGGTGTTTGAGTGTGTTGGTGTATTAGTGTATTAATACACCGCAAAAGTAATGCAACAATTTTTATTGACCAAATTTTTTTCAAAAAAAATTATTATCTTTGTGGCCAGTAAGCGTCGGTGCCTCGCGGGGTGCCGGCAATACCTATAAGAAATTAAATACCATAAACAATATAAAATCATGAAAATCAGTCACATTGAGCATGTAGGCATCGCAGTGCCCTCGCTGGAAGACGCTATCCCCTTCTATGAGAACATTCTTGGTTTCAAGTGTTTTGCAATCGAGGAAGTTGAAGACCAGAAAGTCAGAACCGCCTTTTTCAAGGTAGGCGACACTAAAATCGAGCTTCTCGAGGGCACATCTCCCGAGAGCGCCATCAGCAAGTTCATCGAGAAAAATGGCGGCCGTGGAGGCATCCAGCACATCGCGTTTGCCGTAGAGGATGGCGTAGCCAACGCTCTTGCCGAGGTAGAAGAAAAGGGCTGCAAACTTATTGACAAGGCACCCCGTCGCGGCGCCGAAGGCCTCAACATCGCCTTCCTGCACCCCAAATCGACCGTTGGCACCCTGATTGAACTCTGCGAGGACCCCAACAAGTAATTTAAGTCTCGCAAGAATTTAAGTCTCGCAAGCTCGACTTAAAGTTTAAAGTTTAGAGTTTAAAGTCCGATTCTCATTAAACTATAAACTTTAAACCTTAAACTATAAACTTCAACTGAAGCGAAGCGAAAGTTGAATTCCCCTCTCCTCTCTCCTCCCCTACTAAATCCCCTAAGCCACTAATTATCACCCCAATAATAAGCAAATGAGTAATCAACTCGCAAAAGTTCAAGAACTCATTGCCCTGCGCAACGAGGCTCGCTTGGGTGGCGGAGAGAAAGCCATCCAGAAACAACACGACAAAGGGAAGTATACAGCGCGTGAACGCATCGCCCAACTCCTCGACGAAGGCTCGTTTGAGGAAATCGACATGTTTGTGCGCCATCGCTGTCACAACTTCGGCCAGGAGAAGAAAAGTTACCTTGGCGACGGCGTGGTGACCGGCTATGGCACCATCGAAGGACGTCTTGTCTATGTTTTCGCTCAAGATTTCACCGTCTTTGGCGGCTCGCTGAGCGAGACAATGGCACTGAAAATCTGTAAGATAATGGACATGGCCATGAAGATGGGCGCTCCGATTATCGGCCTGAACGACTCGGGCGGCGCGCGCATCCAGGAGGGAATCAACGCCCTCGCCGGCTATGCCGAGATATTCCAGCGCAACATCATGGCCAGCGGCGTGGTGCCCCAGATTTCGGGTATCCTCGGCCCGTGTGCCGGCGGCGCGGTCTATTCGCCCGCGTTGACCGACTTTACCATCATGACCAAAGGCATCTCCTACATGTTCCTGACCGGACCAAAGGTTGTCAAGACCGTTACCGGCGAGGACGTCAGCCAGGACGCGCTCGGCGGCGCCGAGGTTCACGCCTGCAAGAGCGGTGTTGCCCACTTTGCTGCCGCCGACGGCGAGGAGACCCTCTCAATCATCCGCAAGTTGTTCAGCTACATTCCCCAGAACAACCTTGAGGAACCCCCGTTGGTTGAGTGCCACGACCCCATCGACCGTCTCGAGGACTCGCTCAACGAGATTATCCCCGACTCGGCCAACCGTCCCTACGACATGTATGAGGTCATCGGCGCCATCATCGACAATGGCGAGTTCCTTGAAATCCAGCGCGATTATGCCAAGAACATCATTATCGGTTTTGCTCGTTTCAACGGCCAGTCGGTAGGTATCGTAGCCAACCAGCCCAAGTATCTTGCCGGCGTGCTCGACTCAAACGCTTCGCGCAAGGCGGCTCGCTTCGTTCGCTTCTGTGACGCCTTCAACATTCCTTTGGTAACGCTTGTCGACGTTCCCGGCTTCCTTCCCGGTACCGGCCAGGAGTACAACGGCGTTATCCTCCACGGCGCCAAGTTGCTCTACGCATTTGGCGAAGCTACCGTTCCCAAAGTTACCGTCACCCTGCGCAAGAGCTACGGCGGCAGCCACATCGTGATGTCCTGCAAGCAGTTGCGCGGCGATATGAACTACGCATGGCCTACGGCCGAAATCGCCGTTATGGGCGGTGCCGGCGCCGTCGAGGTGCTCTATGCCCGCGAGGCAAAGGAGAGCTCAGATCCCGCCAAGGTGCTCCGCGAAAAAGAAGAGGAATACAACAAACTGTTCTGCAACCCCTATAACGCCGCACGTTATGGCTATATCGATGATGTTATCGAGCCGCGCAACACCCGCTTCCGCATCATCCGCGCCCTCCAGCAACTTGCAACCAAGAAGGTTGTCAATCCCGCCAAGAAACACGGCAACATTCCTCTCTAAAATCCCCTGACACCCAATTTTTTCAACCCACTATTTTCAACTAATGAAAAGACAACTAATAGCGCTGTTGCTCGTTGCCATCGTCGGCTCGATGGCCGTGACGGCCAACGCCCAAGGTCGCCGGGGATTGAAGATTAACGAGGTGATGGTTCAAAACGACTCCAACTTTGTTGACGACTACGGCCGTCACAGCGCTTGGATTGAGCTGTTTAACTCGACCTTTGCCCCTCTGGAGATTTCGAGCGTCTATCTGACGACCGACCCCGCCAACCCGACCATGTATCCCGTTCCGCTGGGCGACGTTAACACCGATATTCCTCGCCGTCAGCACGTTATCTTCTGGGCCGACGGTCGCCCGAGTGATGGTACGTTCCACACCAACTTCACTCTCGTCCCGGGCCAGGACAACTATATCGCCATCTTTGACGCCGACGGCAAAACCCTCATCGACGAGGTTACCATCCCGGCATCGCTTGCTCCCGGCACCTCCTATGCTCGCCGAGTTGACGGCGAGGGCGAAGGCCCCGACGCGTGGGAAGTGCGCGACGGTAGCGCCTCCCACTACATCACCCCGTCGAGCAACAACATCATCCGCAGCGAGAACCAGAAAGTCAACATGTTCCGCGAGCAGGACGAGAGAGGCGGCGGCATGGCCATCATGGCAATGTGTATCGTCTTTCTGGCGCTGATTCTGCTCAGCACCTGCTTCTACATCATCAACAAGATTGGCGAAAAGGTGTCAAAGAGCAATAAGATGAAAGCCCATGGCATCGAGAAGAAGCAGACACCGCGCAGCGAGCGTCCCGACCATGACTCGGGCGAGGAAATCGCCGCTATCGTCATGGCCCTTCACGAGCATCTTGAC
>JAFLTK010000156.1 GCA_022511505.1 Muribaculaceae bacterium | reverse complement strand
CATTTTTATTACCTTTGTAGCCGGATATTATAAACATCGCGATGAAAAAGTATTATGAATTTGACGGCATAAAGGTTCACTATCAGTTGGACAAGAAGGGCGCTGATACTGTGGTGCTTATGCATGGCTGGGGTTGCAACTTGACAACCTTGGCTTCGCTGACCGCTGTAGCCTCGGCCGCCGGCATGTCGACCCTTGCCGTCGATTTCCCGGGCTTTGGAGAGTCTGACGAGCCCTCATCGACCTGGGGCGTCGAGCAATACACCGCTATGATGGAAAGCCTGCTGAAAGCCGAGGGGATTGAAAACCCTATCCTCCTGGGCCACTCGTTTGGAGGCCGCGTCGGCATCCTCTATTCATCGCGAAATCCGGTCAAAAAACTCATCCTCGTCGATGCTGCCGGCGTCAAGCCCAAGCGACCTCTGAAATATTACATCAAGGTTTATAGTTTCAAGGCCTCAAAAGCGCTGTTAAAACTGACCCATGGCCGCGAAAGGGCCGAGCAACTCATTGAGCAACAGCGCGCTAAACGCGGTTCGGCTGACTACAACAATGCGTCACCGCGCATGCGCGCAATTCTCTCAAAGGTTGTCAACGAGGACCTCTGCCACGTCATGCCATCCATCAAGGCGCCCACATTATTAATTTGGGGTGAAAACGACACCGCTACCCCACTCGCCGACGCCAGAAAGATGGCCAAACTTATCCCCGACACCGGGCTCGTCTCGTTCCCCGGCTGTGGACACTACAGTTTCCTTGACAACCCGCGACAAACCGCCGCAGTGCTAACAAGTTTTCTTACAACCGATTAACCTCAACTCATGACAACTCTTTTCATCTTGATACTTTTCTGGATAATTGCCGCCGTCGCTATTTTCAACGTTGTGCTTGAGTTAAAGCGCGACTTGATGATGTTGCAACAAAACTCCTATCGCAACGAGCGATATATGGGATGGTTGCGCAAGTCGGGTGACACGACGTCGGTCCTCCGGCTTTGTGCCTACGGCGCGTTGCTATTCTCGTTGGCGTGGTTTGGCACCGAGATATTCGCGACGCTTATCATATTGGTAATCACCGGAATAAACAGTTACCGATTGATGACGGCGCGCTATAAAAAACCGTTGGTAATGACGGCACGCGCTACCCGCATTTTCACGACGTCCATCGTCCTTGCCGCGCTCGTCGTTGGCCTCGCCGTTCTCTGGGCAACTTTTGGCCTGTCAGCTCGCTCCGGCTCTACCATAGCATATATAATCACCGTCGCAGCGCTCGGCGTCTATTGCATTTCCCATGTTATCTTGCTATGTGCCAACTATTTACTTCAACCCATCGAGAAATCAATCAACCGCAAATATCAGCGCGAAGCCGAGCGAATCCTCGCATCAATGCCCGACCTCAAAATCATCGGCATAACAGGAAGTTACGGCAAAACGAGTACCAAGCACTACTTGCATCGCATTCTTAGCGAACACTTTGACACATGCATGACACCGGGCAGTTTCAACACAACCCTCGGCGTGATTCGCACTATCCGCGAACATCTCAAGCCCTACAACGAGGTTTTCATCGTCGAGATGGGCGCAAAGCAACGCGGTGATATTAAGGAGATTGCCGACCTTGTGCATCCCACGATTGGCATAGTGACTGCCGTTGGCGAACAACATCTCGAGTCGTTTAAAACGGTCGAGAATGTCGCAAACACCAAGTTTGAACTCGTCGACGCCCTCCCGGCCGATGGCGTTGCAGTCATCAACAACGATTTTGAGCCGATTGCCTCGCGCGACGTCAGCGCCGGCAAGGTAATACGCTATGGCATATCCAACCCGGCCGGTGTTTCATATACCGCAACATCCATCACCTACAGCGCTGATGGAACGCGATTTACCATCTCGGGACCCAACGGGCAGTCATTTGAGTTGCACACGCGCCTCGTTGGCGAATGTAACGTTTCCAATCTCGTTGCCGCCACTATCGTCGCTCTCGAGCTCGGCGTTCCGGTCGAGAAAATCAAATATGCCGTGCAAAACATCGAGCAGGTCGAGCATCGTCTTCAAGTGAAACGCACTCCCGGCGGTGTCACCATCCTCGACGATGCGTTCAACAGCAACCCGACCGGGTCGGCAATGGCACTCGATGTGCTTGCCTCGATGAAAGGCGGCCGACGCATCATCATCACCCCCGGTATGATTGAACTAGGTGACCGCCAGGAAGAACTAAACCGCGCTTTTGGCGAAAAAATAGCCACTTCGGCCGACGTCGCCATCATCGTAGGGCAATACAACCGTGACGCCATTGTCGAGGGGATAAACGCCGCAGGCATGGATGCCGATGCCATCAAGGTGGTCGACAGTTTCAACGAAGCCCAGACATTTCTCCAGTCATTCATAAAGCCCGGTGACACAGTGCTTTATGAAAACGACCTACCCGATACATTCAAATAAGATTTTGCAAAAGACTATTCCAATCAAAATAACATCACGATGAAAACAAACATAGGTGTCTTTTTTGGTGGTCGCTCCACCGAGCACGAAATTTCGGTAATCTCGGCCTCTCAAGCCATGAGCGCCATCAACCGCGACCGCTATGACGTCACTCCGATATACATCTCCAAGCAAGGTCAATGGTACACCGGCGATGCTTTGCTCGACATTGCCAACTATCGCGACATCCCGGCGTTGCTGGCCAAGTGTGACAAGGTATTCATGATACCCGAAAAAGACAATTTCAACCTCTATCGCGCCAAGCATGGTCTGTTCAAAAAGCCCGTTGTGGCGCGTCTCGACGTCGTCATCCCGGTGCTCCACGGCTCCAACGGCGAGGATGGCACCTTTGAGGGTATCCTCGAGTCAATCGACATCCCGTTTGCCGGTTGCAACACCCTCGCCAGCGCCAACGGCATGGACAAAATCACGATGAAGATGATTTTGCGCGAATCGGGTATTCCCGTGGTCGACTATGTATGGTTCACCGACAAAGAATGGTTCGCCAAACGCGACGAGTTGATTGACCGCATCGAGAGCAAGATTGGCTACCCGGTGATTGTCAAGCCGGCCAACCTTGGTTCAAGCGTGGGCATCGGTCGCGCCGTTGACCGTGAGCAACTTATTGAGAAAGTCGACAACGCCCGCAAATACTCGGCCCGCATCATCGTCGAACACATGGTCGAGAACCTAAAAGAGATAAACTGCTCGGTATTAGGCGATTGCGACGAATATCAGACCTCGGTCTGTGAAGAGCCTATCAAGAGCGGCGAAATTCTCTCCTACGAGGACAAGTATATGGGCGGCTCAAAGGGGGCCAAGGGCATGCAGGCGTCACAGAAACGCATCCCTGCCGACCTTCCCACCGAGATGAGCGACCGCATCCGCTTCCTCGCCGGCGAGACTTTCCGTGTGCTGTCTTGCCACGGCGTAAGCCGCGTTGACGTCATCGTCGATGCCGATACCAATGAGATTTATGTTAACGAAATCAACACCATCCCCGGCTCCCTATCGTTCTACCTCTGGGAGGCTACCGGCATCTCGTTTGAAAAGTTGATGGATAAACTCGTTGCCCTCGCGCTCAAGCGCCAGCGCGACAAGAGCCACAAAACGGTTTCCTACGACCAAAACATCTTTGCGATGGGTGGCGGTGTAAAAGGCGGCGTCAAGGGCAAACTCAAATAAGAACCTCCATGACAAATTTCCTGCTGTGGTTTGTGGCACCGCTACTATATGGCGTGCTTAGCGCCGGCGTCTACACATGGTCACGTCCGGGTGACACGCCGGTGACACGCCGCGCTTTCTTGATGCGTTTCATCAAGTTTACAGCGGTTGCCTATTTTATTGTTCTGCTGATTTACTGGCTTTTAACCTAATCGCCTCGGCAAGGGCGGCGGCGCAACGGTCGCCGTCGATTGCTGCCGACACGATACCGCCGGCATATCCTGCACCCTCCCCCGCGGGATAAAGCCCGGCAAGTTCAACGTGTTGGAGCGTGTCATTGTCACGCGGTATTCTGACCGGCGACGACGTTCTTGTCTCGTCGCCAATAACCACAGCCTCTCCCGTCAAGAACCCTCGGTTTTTTGCTCCAAATTCTTTAAAACCGGCCTGAAGACGGCGCGAAATTTCCGTCGGAAGCAGACGGTCAACGCGAGCCGGGTGAATACCGGGAGCGTAGGAACTACGTGGCAGGTCGCGCGACGGACGGCCGGCGACAAAGTCGGTCATACGCTGTGCCGGTGCGTTTTGGGTTTTGTCGGCATCTTCCCAGAAACGGCGCTCAATCATCTCCTGATAACCCATTACTTTGAGGTCGCCCATCGGCTCAAATTCGGCCGGAATATCCTCGGGCAACACTTCGACAACCATCCCCGCGTTGGCCCATCGGGTACCACGATTGGACGGCGACATGCCGTTGACCACAAGTTGCCCCTCGCCGCTCGCCGCCGGGATGATGAAACCGCCGGGACACATGCAGAAACTGTAGACGCCGCGCCTGTCGACGCGCGTCGACAGCGTGTACTCGGCCGGCGGAAGAAACTTTCCGCGGTTTCCCGAACAGTGGTAGCGAACTCGGTCAATGATTTCCTGAGGGTGCTCCAATCTGACACCAATAGCAATTCCTTTAGGTTCAATCTTGATGCCGGCGGTGTGAAGATAGCGATAGATGTCACGCGCCGAGTGGCCCGTTGCAAGGACGACAGGACCCGTAAACTGCTCGCCACGTTCGGTGACTACACCTATAACCTCCTGTCCTTCAACCGTCAGAGAGTCGATACGCGTCTCAAAACAAACGCGACCGCCACAGCGCTCAATCGTTTTGCGCATCGCCTTTATTACATCGGGCAGTCGATCGGTGCCAATATGGGGATGGGCATCAACAAGAATGTCGGCCGATGCGCCATGGAGATACAGCACGCTGAGAATCTTGTCAACCGAACCGCGTTTTTTGCTTCGGGTATACAACTTTCCGTCTGAGTAAGCACCCGCGCCACCCTCGCCAAAACAGTAGTTTGACTCGGGATTGACGCGTTGTTCACGTGTAATTTTCGCCAAGTCGACGCGACGAGAATCAACATCTTTCCCTCGCTCAAACACGAGGGGTCGCACCCCCTCCTCTATCAAGCGAAGCGCGGCGAAAAGCCCGGCCGGCCCGGCGCCAACAACAATAGCCGTCGGCGCATCATCGGCTACCGGCCTATAATCGACCTTTACCGGGGCCTCCAGCTCGGCCGCCGGTTCGTCAATAAACACCTTGACACCGAGGTTTATCATTACGCGCCGCTGACGGGCGTCGATTGAACGACGGGTAACTACAATGCCACCAATGCGGTTGGCATCTATATCGAGTTCGGTTGACACAACATTGAGCAACTTTAACTCTGTGGCGGCTGTTGCCGGGTCAACTCTGAGGGATAATTCTTTAACCATCTTATTACTTGGAAGAAGTGGGTGTAGTGGGAGCGGCAGGAGTAGTGGGAGCGGGTTCGAGTCGGTCACGTTTTTTGACCATTATTATCACCGTCACAATGGCAACAAAGAAAGCGAGCATGTCAGAGGCACACATGCTGGCCCATACGCCATCGACGCCAAAATAGCGCGGCAATATCAGCAAGAACGGGATGAGGAAAATCAATTGTCGTGTCAGCGACAGGAATATTGACAGTTTCGGCTTTCCAACCGACTGGAAGAAATTTTGTATCACAATCTGGCAACCGACAACCGGGTAGCAGATAAAGTAGATTCGGAAACCCTCGCGAGCAATGTCAATCAGTTGACGGTCGACGGTAAACAGCGAACTGACGGTATTGGGGAACACTTCGGTTATAAACCATCCGAACGTTGTAATGCCAACGCCAAGCCAAATACCGGTCCTTAGCGTTTGCTTGACGCGGTCCCATTGACCCGCGCCATAATTGTAGCCAAGGATCGGCTGCATACCCTGAGTGACACCAAAGACTATCATCACAAAAAACATCGTCGTGCGGTTCAAGATACCGTAGGCGCCGACACACAGGTTTCCATCTTCCCCTCCGTAATCAAGTAACGCGCGATTTAAGAAAATCACGACAACACACGCGCAAACGTTCATTAAAAACGGTGACAATCCAATCGCATAGATACGCTTTATAATCGAAAGCGTAAACCAACGGTTCTCGCGGTCAAAATGCACAAAACTTTTTTTAGAGAAAAAGTGATGTAGCACCCAGATGAAAGCGGCCGTCTGTCCGCAAATAGTTGCAAAAGCCGCGCCGGCTATACCCCACTCCAATTTGAAAATGAATATTGGCGCCAAGATTAGGTTGACGACAACCGACAGCAACGCCGAGATCATCGCCTTTTTGGGGTAGCCTGTTGCGCGCATCAAGTTGTTGAGGCCGATGAAAACGTAGGAAATCGGTGTACCATAAAGTATTATTCGCATAAACTCGCGCGCATAACTTATCGTCTCGGCGGTAGCACCAAAGAAATAGAGAATGGGGTCAAGGAAAATCAGCGTCAAGCCTCCAAATACAACCGAGTGAATCAGACATAGAGCCATGACATTGTTGACAACGTCGGTCGCACGGCTTAAATTCTTCTGTCCCAAGAAGATAGAACTGATTGTCGCGCCGCCAACCGCTATCAGCGTACAGAACGCAATCACAAGATTCATCAACGGAAAAGTAATTGCAAGGCCGGCGATGGCCATCGCGCCAACGCCTCGACCAATGAAAATGCTGTCGATAATATTATATAGCGAAGTGGCGACGCTCGCAATGATTGCCGGCACCGAATATTGCAGTAACAACCTGCCAATCGAGCGCGTTCCTAAACTATCGGGAGTCTTATCCATCTCAATCAAGTTTCTGACTTGCAAAGTTACGCAAAAATCCCGAAACCGCCACCGCAATCTATAATTATGTTATAACACGCTACCCAAAGACCAACAGCGTTGCTTGCTCTTAAAGAAAGTGTTCCGATAAATCGCAAACGATTTATCGGAACACTTTTTAGCGTTTTATAAAGCTGTGATTAGAATAGTTGCTCTACAC
>JAFLTK010000155.1 GCA_022511505.1 Muribaculaceae bacterium | reverse complement strand
GGAAATCGCCGCTATCGTCATGGCCCTTCACGAGCATCTTGACGCCCACGACGCTGAGTCGACCGTCCTGACCATCAACAAGGTTAAGCGCGCCTACTCGCCCTGGAGTTCAAAGATTTACAACCTGCGCCAGCTCCCCGGCCGTTAAATCATCACATATTAAAAAACATTCATTACCTCAATCGTTCACTATTTTTCAATCATGAAAGAGTATAAATATAAGATTAACGGCAACACCTACAAGGTTGCTATCGGCGATATCGACGACAACGTTGCCCAGGTTGAAGTCAACGGCACGCCCTACAAGGTAGAACTTGAGCGCAAAGAAAAGCCCGTCAGCATCGTCAGCAAGCCGCGTCCCGCCGCCGCACCGCGCACCGAGAGCGGCGCCAAAGTTATCGCTGCACGTCCCGCTGCCGGTGGCGCCGGTAATCCCGTCAACGCTCCCCTGCCCGGCGTTGTCCTCTCAATTGCCGTCAAGGTTGGCGACACTGTGAAGGCTGCCGACACCGTTGCCGTTCTCGAGGCCATGAAGATGGAAAATGCCATCCATGCCGGCCGCGACGGCGTTGTAAAGTCTATCAACGTCAATGCCGGCGACTCGGTGCTTGAAGGTACACCTATAATGGTAATCGGCTAAACAACCATGATAAAACAAGACGGCGCCACTCGATGGCAACGTCTTGAAGTTCTTTACCTTAAACACAGTTTCGTCCAATGACTTTCAGTGATTTCATATTCCAAAACCTCCAGCAGTTCTGGCATCTGACAGGCTTTTATAACGCCACGTGGCAGAACTTTGTCATGCTGGCTGTCGGCATCTTCTTTATCTGGCTTGCCATAAAGAAAGATTTTGAGCCGATGTTGCTTGTCCCCATAGGCTTTGGTATCCTTATCGGTAACATTCCTTTCAACACCACCGCCGGCCTCGAGGTAGGTATCTATGAGGAGGGCTCGGTGTTAAACATCCTCTATGACGGCGTTGCTCGCGGCTGGTACCCCCCGCTGATTTTCCTCGGCATCGGTGCCATGACCGACTTCTCGTCGTTGATTGCCAATCCCAAGTTGATGCTCATCGGTGCTGCCGCCCAGTTTGGCATCTTTGGGGCCTACATGGTTGCGCTCCTGCTCGGCTTTGCTCCCGACCAGGCCGGTGCTATCGCCATCATCGGTGGTGCCGACGGCCCGACCGCAATCTTCCTGTCGTCAAAACTGGCTCCCAACCTGATGGGTGCAATCGCCGTGTCGGCCTACTCCTACATGGCTCTCGTGCCGGTTATCCAGCCGCCTATCATGCGACTGTTCACAACCCACAAAGAGCGTCTCATCAAGATGAAGCCCGCCCGCGCCGTGTCCCACAACGAGAAGATTATCTTCCCCATCGTCGGTATGCTGCTGACTTGCTTTGTCGTTCCCTCGGGCCTCCCGTTGCTCGGTATGCTCTTCTTCGGCAACCTGTTGCGCGAGTGTGGCGTGACAACCCGTCTTGCCAAGACCGCGTCCAACGCCCTGACCGACATTGTCACCATCCTGCTCGGCATGACCGTCGGAGCCTCGACTCAGGCCTCGGAGTTCCTGACCGCACAGACAATCGGCATCTTTGCCCTCGGTTTCATGGCGTTCATTATCGCCTCGACCTCGGGTGTGCTCTTTGTCAAGCTGTTTAACCTGTTCTTGCCCCAGAGCAAGAAGATTAACCCGCTGATTGGTAATGCAGGCGTATCAGCTGTCCCCATGTCGGCCCGCATCTCCAACAACCTCGGTCTCGAGTATGACCCCAACAACTACCTGTTGATGCACGCAATGGGTCCCAACGTGGCCGGTGTCATCGGCTCGGCTGTCGCCGCCGGTGTGCTCCTCGGCTTCCTCGCCTAATCGCCATAAAAAGCGTCTGCCCAAGCGCTACTGTCATGCGCCCGGCAGACGCTTTTTCATCCTCTCCTATCTCAATGTTAAACACGCTATTCTATCCTATTCCAACAACCCTCTCTACAATCACCAATCGTTAAATCGACGATACGTTTCAACCTTTTTAGCACTATTTATGTTATTATTATAGAAACGCCTCGCGGGCCGAGGTCTGCGGATGTTTCGCCAATCTTCTCCTTTAACCTATTTGTCTAACCCCCTTCTACTAAAAACATATACGCTGAAAATTATGTTGACCGACAAAGTGATAGACGCCATCTATAAGCAATATTCCCGACGCCCTTCAAGTCCCGATCAACTTGACATTCCACTTCTGTTTCACGAAGAACTGGAACCTCACGCAATAGATATCGACGACAGCCACATTTTCATCAACAGCATCGACCAACAATCGCCGTTCCACAAGATAAAAGTCGACCGCGTTCACCAGATACTTGAATTTGAAAATGTCATCGCCATCGTGCTCCACTCATCGATAATCTTCCTCCACAAGAAAAGCGACGTTGTCAATGTCCACGTCAAGATGCACAAACCCTCGTTAATTGACCGCGTCCGCATGAAACTTTCCGGCGACTGCTGACATACAGACTCATACAGAATCGGCACCTTTGCGCTATTGCAACGGTGTCGATTTTGCATTATAAGGAAGTTTTTGGAAAAATATAGCGCGAGTATCAAATAATCTTGCTATTTTTGCCAATAATAAAGTGTTGCAACGGTTTCATGACCGTTCTCATGGTGTCGCAACGGTTTCTGAGCCGTCCTTATATATAAATGTCTATGATGAAACATATACTCGCCATATTTACACTTGTCTTGACGACCGGAGTGAATTGTGCCGCTCAATCAACTTTTCATAAGAGCGACGACTCGTCGATGCTCGAATTTTGGGTCAACGATGCTGTTTTTAACGCTGACCCTGAATTGGTTAGGCTTATAGGTGATGTCTACACCTATTCTCGTAGCGGTGGTTTCACGGCCAATACTCTTGACAAAGACCTCGACTGGATGAATGCTTACCGCGCCAAACTCAACAGTTATTACAATCGTCACAGCGGTACTCTATCGGCCGGGTTCTACAGGGACTATGACGAGCCGATGACGAGTTTTGACATTACCGATCTGGTTGTTGGCGAAAGCCGACGCCTGGGGGCTATGAACGAGGATTTCTCATCGATGGGTATGATTGTGGCAAATGATTATGAGAACACGCTGTTACTAATCGAGCAGTATAACGAATTTGCAAGACTTCTTGACGAGTGTGACACGCCCGAGCAACGGGCGGCGCTGAAGGCCGAGTTTCAATCGTGGCTCAAGTTGAAGGATCTTCTTTTGCTGGCGTTCAGCAACATGACCGACATGTACTTCTGGGGTGGCATAATCAGCGGCCCGCTTGGAACTGCCGGTATTCTCGACATCTGGCGCACCCACGTTGACCTGTATCGCCACGAGTACTCGTTGATGACCGATGGCGATGCTTTTGAAAGCGTCGGGACGTTTGTCGACCCTGCCTTAAAGTTGTTTAGCGAGTGTAGCAAGTTGGCTCTCGACCAATGTGACATCGCCAAGGCTGTCTTTCTGACGAGCGAGGACCGTCCCCGCTATGCCGACATCTACGATTATACTCGCAATATCGTCTCCCACCTTCCCGGGGCTACCAACGACTGGGTCAAGGCTCGCGACAAATGGATAGACGAGGTTGCCGCCGACGAGCTCCGCTCAACTTACATGCGCAACACGGCCGATGTCCTTATCAGACACGCCAATCTACTCAGTTCGGTCAATTAAGGGTCGATTTTTATCCTCAAAACGGGCACAGACTTTATTTATATCATATATTCCACATAATCAACGATTTATAAACACTAAATTAAGAATTGAATAAAATTATCAAAATAGATTTTGTCGATTAAAATGCTTTTTGTTAACTTTGCGTTGCAAAAATGTGTGGCTCTGCCACGTTTTTGACACGTAGTAACCTGATTATCAATAGAAAAGAACCATCATAATAATGAAAAACAAGTTATTGTTGCTTTCGCTTGTTGTTGCTGCTGTATTGACCGGCTGTACGTCGGCCAAGAAAGTGCCATACGTTCAAGAAGCCGAAACATTGCCTATTGACCTTTTAGAGCAAACACACGCAGCAGCCGACCCGCGCATAGTTCCGGGCGACTTGCTTAACATCCTCGTCACATCAACCAACATGCAGGCTGCCCTGCTTTTCAACAAGGGCGTTATGGCCGATGCCGAAGGAAACGTTAGGTCTGTTTCCCCCAACGTCACTTCATCACAGAATGTCGACGAAACACAAACCAACAATTATCTTGTTAATTCAGAGGGATACATCGATTTCCCGATTTTAGGAAAGGTTCACGTTGCAGGCTTGACCAAGAATCAAGTAATAGAAAAGTTGCAACACGAGATTTGGCCCGAATATATGAAAGAAATGCCGTCGATCGACGTCCGTGTCTCCAATTTCCGCGTGTCGGTTATCGGCGAGGTGCAGCGTCCCGGTGTTGTTCGCGCGCCAAATGAGCGCCTTAACCTCTTTGAGGCTCTCGCAATGGTTGGCGACCTTGGCATCCGCGGCCGTCGCGACAACGTGTTGCTGATCAGAACCAATTATGATGGTACACGAGAAATTGTGCGCATGAATCTCCAAGACAAGAATCTGCTTCTCTCGCCCTATTTCCAACTTCAACAGAACGACATCATCTATGTCGAGCCCAACAAATCGGCAGCCAACGCTTCGTGGCAGATGGCTCCGGGCGTATCGGCCGCAATTGCAACAGTAGGCGGTTTATCATCGCTTGCCGGTCTCGTAATCGGTATCATTAATCTGACCAGAGACAAATAATGGTCTATCGCTTCTCAATATAGAATCTTACATCTCAGCAGCAATGAGCGAAAAAGAAAATCAGGAACAACTACAGCAATTAGACCAGGAGTCTCTTGATATTACCGGACTTTGTCTTGAACTTTTAGCGAAATGGAAATGGTTTATCCTGTCGCTGGTAGTGTGTATAGGCGTTGCGTGGTATCATCTTGCATGTATCATCCCCGTCTACTCGGTCAAGGCATCAATTTACCTTAACAACGAGAGCACGTCGAGCTCATCGTCAATCTTCTCTGATCAGGCTCAAATCTTGAATTTAAAGAATCGTATCGACGACGCTGAACTGATGATTCTTAAATCGCGCAACAACCTGATGAAGGTTGTCGATAGTTTGGATCTATCCTATACTTACTATACCGTAGGTAAATTCCGCGATCGCGTTGGATATGGCAACAATCCCGTTATCGCTCGGCTTGACTCTGTCTCGCTCTACAACCTAAAGTCGCCAATCAACATCTATTGCGACTATGATGACGGCAAATATCATTTCAAGGTTATATCAGACCTCGGCAAAGTTACCGAGAAAAAAGTCTTCAACGTTGAAAAACTGCCCGTTCAGGTTGAGTTAAGCCAAGGCACTCTGACACTGATGCCGTCGCCTACCGGCGACAGATTTGAGGATGAGCAGAGGATTGTAATCACTAACCCCTACACTGTTGCAGCTCAAATTTCCGGCAATCTTAATATCGAGTTTGCCCAAAACTCAAATACAATTGTCAATATTGACTACTCGACTACATCGGCACCTATGGGCGTTGACGTAATCAACACACTCATAAAGATTTACAATCAGGATATTTGGACAGAAAAAAACCGCTCGGCAATGCAGACCGAGCAGTTTATCGTCGAGCGTCTTGCCCTCGTCGAGGCCGAGCTTAATGACGCCGAGCGCGATGTCGAGTCGTTCCGCCTTGCCAACAACGTCACCGACTTGAACAGCGAGACATCAATGGCATTGACTCGTTCACAAGAGGCCGACCGCCAGTTGGCCGAACTCGATGTGCGCCAGCGCATTGTCAACGAGGTAGAGCGCGTCGTCGCTTCACAAGACGACTATTCGACCCTCCCTCAGGTTATCGATGACCCCAACCTTAACGCCAGCATCACGGCCTATAACAAGAAAGTTGCCCAGCGAGCCGCGTTGCTCGAAGGTAGCACCGAGAACAACCCCATCGTCAAAAATCTCCAAGAAGATATAGCCCGCTCGCGCAACGACATCTATCGTGGTATCGTCAACTTGCGCAACAGCATCAACACCCAGCGCAACAGCATCGCGCGTCAGGAATCACGAGCCAACTCGCGCCTGTCGTCAATACCCGTCAACGAGCGTGAACTCTTCGGCCGCATCCGCAAGCAGACCGTCAAGGAAAACATCTACAACTATCTGCTCGAAAAGCGCGAAGAAATCTCAATCCAGAAGACCCTTGCGACGCCTCAGGCACGCCTCATCGACAACCCGGCCCTCTCGGGTCTCGTCTACCCAAACACGCGAATGACCTATATCATCGCCGTTGCAATCGCACTCCTTATCCCGGGCTTGATTGTCTTCTGCCGCTTTGTGTTCTTCCCCAACTTCCGCGATAAAGAGGACCTCGCTCGCGCAACTCGCGTCCCGGTAATCGGTGAAATCTCACTAAGCGACGGCACAAAAGAATTTGTAGTCTCAAAGAGCGAGTCGACCGCGATTGCCGAACTATTCCGCCTGTTGCGCAACAACTTGCAGTTTATCACCGGCAAAGATGGCAAGGTCATCCTCGTGACCTCAACACTTTCGGGCGAAGGCAAGACTTTTGTTTCAAGTAACATCGCGCTGACTTTTGCGCTCGCCGGCAAGAAGACTCTCGCCGTAGGTATGGACATCCGCCGCCCGTTCCTCGCCCATCGCTTTAACCGCACCAACGACCGCGGTGTAACAAGTTATCTCTCGGGGCAGGACACCGATCTTGACTCGATGATTTCAAAGAGCGACCAGCACGATAATCTCTATATTCTCTCGGCAGGTCCCGTTCCGCCCAACCCCAACGAGTTGCTCATGAGCGACAAGATGGAGGAATTGCTCGGCCGACTGCGCGAACGTTTTGACTACATCATCATTGACTCGGCGCCCATCGGTGTAGTTTCTGACACGTTGCTTATCGCCCCGCTGACCGACCTGCAACTCTATGTAGCCCGCGCCAACTACTCGACCAAGAAATG
>JAFLTK010000154.1 GCA_022511505.1 Muribaculaceae bacterium | reverse complement strand
TAGCCGCCAATCCGGCGTTGCACACCTCGATTGACCGCCTTGATGACATTATGGCAAACGTTGAGACTGCCACCAATGCCCTCTCGGTAACGATGCGCAACGTGGCTCCCGTCTCGTCACAACTCCCGACACTCGTTGGCAACGTTGACCAAATTACAGCCAACCTTGCCACTGCTTCAGAGGACCTTGCCGCGCTTGCCGCCGACATCCAAAAAATGCCGCTTGACTCAACAGTCAACAGCCTTTGTGCCATCACTCAGAATCTCGAGCAAATCACAACGGCGCTCAATAGCCGCAACTCGTCGCTCGGTATGTTGATTTATGACCCGTCGCTCTACAACAATCTCGACAACACCGCGGCCCACCTCGATTCTATCCTGATTGACCTCAAACGCCAGCCCAAGAAATATATCCCGGCTATAAAAGTGTTTTGACGCGTCTTTAGAATCATTCTAAATTAGGCCTTTTAACCCAATTTATCAAATAGGCTATACTTTGTTGAAAAATTGGGTTCATAGCTAAGTTTTGTAATATATTTAATAAGTAACACAAGGGTTTATAGCGTGGTAAGTTGTTGATTTATAGTTGAGTAAAAAGTTATCAACATTTAAAGCCCCACCCTCGGTTCTAATAATATGCTAATCTTTTGAAATTCAGCATAGTTGCACGTTCAATCTATTTTCCAAATAAAAATAGTGTTGTTTGTCTAAAAAAATATGCTGAATTTTGTAACTGAAAAAGAATCGAAATCCCCTTAGGTAGTTATTCATCCAATCGGGTAGGCGAGGCGTCAGAAAAAGAGCCTTTTGCGTTCCCGACCGAATCTCGACCGCTCAACAAACTTTCAGTACACCTATTTAATAATGGACTCTAATCCTCAAATACTTTGGGAAAAATGTCTGGAGATTATTAAAGATAATCTCTCAGAGGCTCAATACAAGTCATGGTTTGAGCCGATAGAGTGCATGCAATATGTCGACCACCAGTTGACACTGCATGTGCCCTCTCCCTATTTTAAGGAGGTCATTGAGTCACGTTATGCCAAGTTGATTGTCCTTACTATTAATAAAGTATATGGCGAGGGCGTCAAACTCAAGTTCCATTATTATCAGGTGCAGAAAGACGAGACGACCGCCGTCACTATGTCCAACTCCAATCAGAGTCCGGCCGTGGCACCGCGCGAAGACACTGTCTCAAATCCCTTCTATCGCCCTCAACTCGAGGAGATAGACTCTCAACTCAATCCCTACTACACGTTTGAAAACTATTGTGGCGGCGTTTCCAACCAGGTTGCTCGCTCGATAGGCGAAGCCGTTGCCGAAAATCCTAACTGCAAGACATTCAACCCGCTTTTCATCTTCGGTCCGACAGGCGTTGGCAAGACCCACCTGATGCAAGCCATCGGTATCCGCATTAAGGAAAAGAACCCTGCAACGCGTGTGCTATATCTGACCGCGCGCTTGTTTGAGAGCCAATTCACTTCGGCCGTCGTTCGCAAGAAGGTCAACGATTTCATCAACTTCTACCAGAGCATCGATGTGCTCATCATCGATGATATTCAGGACTTTGCCGGCAACAAGCCCGGCACCCAGAATGCGTTCTTCCACATCTTCAACCACCTTCACCAGAACCAGAAGCAACTCATTCTATCAAGCGACACCCGCCCCTCCCAACTCGAAGGTCTTGAGGAGCGTCTGATAAGCCGCTTTAAGTGGGGAACGATTGTGGAACTCGAGCGCCCGGACTATGACTTGCGCCTCAAGGTGCTCAGCCACAAGGCGAGCCAGGACGGCCTTGAACTTGAGCCCGAGATTCTTCAATTTATCGCCTCTCATGTTACCGATAGTATTCGAGAACTCGAGGGCATCGTCGGTTCGCTCATCGTCCACGCTACCTGCCTCAATCGGCCTGTTTCGCTTGAGTTGGCACGCACCGTGCTCAGTAATGCCGTTAAGGTCAATAAGAAAGTTGTTAACTTTGAGATGATAACCCAAGAGGTTTCAAACTACTACAACATCGACCCCGAATTGATTTTCACCAAATCGCGCAAGCGCGAAATATCTGACGCTCGCCAAATGGTCATGTTCCTCGCCAAGAAACACGCAAAGATGCCGTTGACCGCCATCGGCACACGACTTTCGCGTAGCCATGCCACCGTCCTTTACGCTTGCAAGAACATTGAAGACCGCATCCCGGTCGAGAAAAAACTCCAGGAAGACATCTCCAAAATCGAGGCCAATATCGTCTAATAAAACTGACTGTCCGGCAACAATTGGAATAATCGCCTAATTTTACGATTAATCGAGATTTATCACGATTTAACGCGATAAATCTCGACATTCTTTATCCACCACGCGGAGGGGAAAATCCGCGTAATGGAAATATGGCTTTTAATTGAGAGACTGTTTGGAAATTACATTTCGAAGCCGGCCTTGACGATGAAGTCGCGGTAGACCTTTGAGAAGTGCTCATTGGCGTCGCGGGTGTAGCGAACGTCGGTAAATACCTGGGCGAGGCTCGTTTTGCCGTTTTCGGCTACAAAACGTCGGCTGTCTTCGCGTGCCTCTTTCTCGGCATAGATACTTTTGATGGTCTCTGTGGAGTAGTCGCGGTATTTCTCGGAGTGGATTATGGCGTCGACGGGCAGACGGTCGCTGACCTCGCTATCGCCCTCGGGGTAGCCGACGGTCAGTGTGGTAACGGGGACAACGCGCTTGGGGAGGTCGAGGATGCGGGCAATGTCGGGGGCGTTGTAGGTCGTGGTGCCGAGATAGCAGCATCCCAGACCGGCGAGTTCGGCGATTGTGTTGAACTGCTGAGCGAATAGGGCAGTGTCGAGCACGGCGGTCATGAACGACTGGAAGTTGTCATAACCCGGCTTGGCGTCGCTTGCATCACACCATTTCACAAAACGGTTGAAATCAGCGCAAAACGTCAACACCACCGATGACCCCATGACCGACGGCTGATTGAAATGACACGGGGCCAAGGCGGCTTTTTTCTCGGCGTCGCGGGTGACGATGACGCTGTATAACTGCATGTTGCCCGTAGTCGGCGCATGGGAGGCCGCTTCTATCATCTTGGTCAGCAACTCGTTGTCGACCTCGCGCTCAGAGTAACGGCGGATGGTGCGCCGCTCGGTGAAATATTTATCCATAGTTAAATCAATTTAGACCACAAAGTTAACAAATAGCCATGAAATATAAAAGAGGCACCGGCGTCGATTGATTTTTGTCCCCGGTATGAGTCCAAAAGGCGAATGTTGTTGCATTTTTCATAATTTTTGTCAAAATGTTGCATAATATCTAAAAATGTATTAATTTTGCGCCCAAAATGCAAGATAGCATAACAAATTGAGAGTATAATTCTACATCTATAGTAAACGTAATATTTTGGAAAAATGAAAGCAGAAGAAGTGCTTAATGATTTGCGTCGACGTTTCCCCAACGAGCCCGAGTATCTTCAGGCCGTGGAGGAAGTGCTTTCAACTATCGAGGAAGCCTATAACGCCAATCCCGAGTTTGAACGTTACAACTTGATTGAACGCCTTTGTATACCTGACCGCATCTACACGTTCCGCGTGTCTTGGATTGACGACAATGGCCGCGTTCGCAACAACATGGGCTACCGCGTTCAGCACAACAACGCCATCGGTCCCTACAAGGGCGGTATCCGTTTCCACTCGTCGGTTAACCTTTCAATCTTGAAATTCCTTGCGTTTGAGCAGACCTTCAAGAACTCGCTGACAACGCTCCCCATGGGTGGTGCAAAAGGCGGCAGCGATTTCTCGCCCCGCGGCAAGAGCGACATGGAGGTGATGAAGTTTTGTCAGGCCTTTGTTCAGGAACTTTGGCGCCACATCGGTCCCGATACCGACGTTCCCGCCGGTGACATAGGCGTTGGCGGTCGCGAAGTCGGTTATATGTATGGCATGTATAAGAAGATGGCTCGCGAGAATACCGGTACATTCACGGGAAAAGGCCTCGAGTTTGGCGGCTCGCTGATTCGCCCCGAGGCAACGGGCTTTGGTAACGTTTACTTCCTTCTCAATATGCTTGAGACTCGCGGCATCTCGCTTGAAGGTAAGCGTGTAGCGATTTCAGGTTCAGGCAACGTGGCTACCTATACCGCGTTGAAACTTCTCGAACTCGGCGCCAAGGTCGTTTCGCTAAGCGACAGCGACGGCACCGTGTTGATTCCCGATGGTATCACCCGCGACCAACTCGATTATGTTTTCAAACTCAAGAACTTCTATCGCGGTCGCATTCGCGAGTTTGCCGAAGAGTACAACTTGCCTTACCATGCCGGCGAGCGTCCCTGGCATTTGATAGACTGTGACATCGCCATGCCGAGTGCAACGCAGAACGAGATTGACGGAGACGATGCCCGCGCACTTCTCAAGGGCGGCTGTATTGCCGTCAGCGAGGGAGCCAACATGCCTTCGACCCCCGAGGCTATCCGCGAGTTTATCAACGCCGGCATCCTCTATGCTCCCGGCAAGGCTGCCAATGCCGGCGGTGTGTCGGTTTCGGGTCTCGAGATGTCGCAGAACAGCCAGAAACTCAGTTGGAGTGCTGCCGAGGTCGACGCCAAACTCAAGGATATCATGGCCGAAATTCACCACCAGTGTGTTCTCTATGGCCGCGACGAGCAGACCGGCTATATCAACTATGTCAAGGGCGCAAACGTTGCCGGCTTTATCAAGGTCGCCCGCGCAATGATGGCCCAGGGAATCCTCTGATATCCCATCACAGTAGTCGTAACTTTATCGGCCTGCATCGTCACGAGACAGTGACATGATGCAGGCCACTTTATTTACATATTGTATTAGTTATTTACAATATTACGTTTTTTAAGAAAAGTTTTTTGGTCAAGACAAATCTTTTGCTGAAATTTGCAACCGTTTCAGAGAGAACGGACGAGAACTATCTGTCGGATTTCAATTCTTTTTCAATTTAATCAACGAAAACCACAATCTTCTCCCCCCTTGATGGAACAAAAAACCTACACATACGACGAGGCCTACAAGGCATCGCTGAAATATTTTGACGGCGACGAACTTGCAGCGCGCGTCTGGGTCAGTAAATATGCCCTAAAAGACTCATTTGGAAACATCTATGAGCAAACGCCGGTCGATATGCACAACCGCATAGCGGCCGAAGTTTCGCGCATAGAAGCGAAGTATCCCAACCCTATGAGCCACGAGGAAGTGTTCAGTCTTCTTGACCACTTCCGCTATGTTGTGCCCCAAGGCAGCCCAATGTCGGGCATCGGCAACAACTATCAGGTTGGCTCGCTCAGCAACTGTTTTGTCATAGGTCTCGATGGCAAGCCCGACTCCTACGGCGGCATCATCAAGATTGACGAGGAGCAGGTCCAATTGATGAAACGCCGCGGAGGCGTGGGTCACGACCTGTCACACATTCGCCCCAAGGGTATGCCGGTCAAGAACTCGGCACTGACTTCTACCGGCCTCGTGCCGTTCATGGAGCGTTACAGCAACTCGACGCGTGAGGTCGCTCAGGATGGTCGACGCGGCGCCCTGATGATGACCGTATCGATTAAACACCCTGACTCAGAGGCGTTTATCGACGCTAAGATGACCGAGGGCAAGATTACCGGCGCAAACGTGTCGGTGCGCATCGACGATGCTTTCATGAAAGCCGCCATCGACCGCAAACCATATATGCAGACTTTCCCGGTCGATAGTTCCAATCCCTTGGTAACGCGAGAAATAGATGCTGCAAAATTATGGGGCAAAATTGTGCACAACGCATGGAAGTCGGCCGAGCCGGGTGTTCTCTTCTGGGATACAATCACTCGCGAGTCGGTCCCCGATTGCTATGCCGACCTCGGTTTCCAGACTATTTCCACCAATCCGTGTGGTGAAATCCCCTTGTGTCCCTACGATAGTTGTCGCCTGCTTGCCATCAACCTTTACAGCTATGTAAAGCATCCGTTTACTTTTCAGGCAAAGTTTGACTTTGACCTGTTCCGCAAGCATGTCGGGATGGCGCAGCGCATCATGGATGACATCATCGACCTCGAGATGGAGAAAATTGAGACTATCATCCAGAAAATCCTCTCAGACCCCGAAACCGACGAGGTTAAGCAAACAGAACTCCACCTTTGGCAGAAAATCCGTGCCAAAACCCTCAAGGGTCGTCGCACCGGTGTAGGCACCACCGCCGAGGGTGATATGCTTGCAGCCCTTGGTTTGCAATATGGCACCGAGGTCGCTACCGATTTTTCGGAAAAGGTTCACCAAACCCTCGCTCTCGCGGCCTATCGCTCAAGCGTCACAATGGCAGCCGAGCGCGGAGCGTTTGAAATCTATGACGCCGAGCGCGAACGCAACAATCCGTTTATCAATCGATTGCGTAGCGTTGACCCGCAGCTTGTCGAGGATATGGAGAAAACCGGCCGACGCAATATCGCCTGCTTGACAATTGCCCCGACCGGAACGACTTCGCTGATGACCCGGACGACTTCGGGCATCGAACCGGTCTTTATGCCTGTCTACAAGCGCCGTCGAAAGGTCAACCCCAACGACGCCGAGGTGCGCATCGACTATGTTGACGACTCGGGCGACGCTTTCGAGGAATATGTCGTCTATCATCCCAAGTTCATTACCTGGATGAACACAGTCGGCATCCCCGTCAAGGATAACTACACCCAAGAAGAAATTGACGAGATTGTCAAGCGCTCGCCCTATTGGAAAGCAACCGCCAACGACATCAACTGGCTCGAAAAAGTGCGCATGCAGGGCCGCGTCCAGAAGTGGGTCGACCACTCGATTTCGGTAACCATCAACCTGCCGGCCGACGTCAGCGAAGAACTTGTCAACCGCCTCTATGTCGAGGCTTGGAAAGCGGGATGCAAAGGATGCACCGTCTATCGCGACGGCTCCCGCTCGGGCGTGCTCGTGGCCATCGAGAAGAAAAAGCCGGCACCGACAGTGGCTCCGGTCATCGTCCACAAGCGACCCATCGAACTCGAAGCCGATGTTGTCCGTTTCCAGAACAACAAAGAGAAATGGATTGCATTCGTCG